>JAYQRG010000013.1:0-3890 GCA_038146245.1 Candidatus Pelagibacteraceae bacterium
CAAAATCCTACATAAATAATTTTTTTTGCAAATTGAAGGCCATAGGTTCTATTTGCTAAATCGGTAACTAAGAAAGTTATAGGATAAGTAAAAGCTGCCCAAGTCAAAATTTGATCTAATTTAAAATAGTTAACAGGATATTGAACTAAAATATTAGATATTAAAACAAGCAACATCATGCTTGCAATAAATGGAATGGTTTTTGTGTTAATCAATGAATATTGCTTTTAGCTAATAAAATCTTTTTAATTTTTCTGATACGTAGAGAAAGATTTTTGTTTTTTGCTCTTAAAATAAACTGATCTATTCCACCTCTTAAATCTACTGCTTTTAACGCTCTTACAGAAATTTTTACTTTTATATTTTTTTTTAAAATTTCACTTTTTAAAGTTACTTTTTTAATATTTGGATAAAATTTTCTTTTTGTTTTATTATTTGCGTGACTAACGTTATGACCTGACATTGGTCTTTTACCAGTAAGTTCGCATATTTTAGACATAGCTTATAAAGAAAAACGGTATATTTTGATTAGATTATTCGGTCAAGAAATTTGTGTAGGCATTTGACAAAAAGTTACATACGGAATAATTCATTTATTACGAAATATTTGATGTAAAATGTTAGAAATTTACTTCCCAATAGCGCAAGTATATATCAACGTTTTAATCTTAATCTTTATAAGTGCCATCATCGGTTTTTTAGCAGGCCTATTAGGTATTGGTGGAGGTTTCTTAATGACTCCAATGTTAATTTTTTTAGGAATTCCACCCATCTATGCGGTAGCCAATGGATCAAGCAATATCCTAGCCGCTTCTGTTTCTGGAGCTTTAGCCCATTATTTTAAAAATCAAATTGATATAAAAATGGGAATTTTAATATCTATAGGTGGGTTACTAGGTTCTATAGTGGGAGTAGAAATATTTATTTTTTTCTTAGGCAAGGGACGAATAGATAAAGTTATTTCAATTTTATATTTTGTACTTTTATCTTTTGTTGGTTTGGCAATGTTAATTGAAAGTGTTAGAGAAGTTATAAGAATTAGAAACAAAAGATTTATTCGAAGAAAATTACATAAACATTACTGGGTTCATAACCTACCCTTTAAAATAAGAATCCATGCTTCTATGTTGTACATAAGTGTTATCCCATTAATATTTTTTGGTTTTGGAATTGGTCTGTTGTCTTCTTTAATGGGCGTGGGAGGTGGTTTTATTCTTGTTCCTGTTTTGATTTATATTATTGGGATGCCGGCAAGATTAGTTCCTGGAACTTCATTGTTTATAGGTATTTTCATTATGTTTGTCGTAACTCTGCTACATGCCATACAGAATAATACTATGGATATTTATTTAATTATTTGTTTAGCTATTGGATCCGTATTTGGAGCTCAAATAGGATCTAAGTTAAGTAGCAAAGTTGCTGGAGAAGAACTTAGAACAATTTTATCTATTTTAATTTTAATATTTGGACTTAAGTTCGGTTATGAGATTTTCTTTAAATCTATATTGCCCGCTATGCAAATTACAACTTTAAAAGTCGAAGCCTCTAAATTGCCATATCTAACAAATTTGGTTGTTGAATTTTTTAAAAATTTTCCTACTACTTATTCTTTAATATCTATACTTCTAGTAATTTTAATTAGTGTAACGATCTCCTATGCTATGAAAAAATTAATTCAATGATTGATAAAAAAACTATTCAAATTTTATGTTATTTGGGCGTGTTTCCATTTTATATTTTGATTGGAATTAATTATTTTTATCAATCTTTTACTGTTATTGAGTTATTCAATCTTTATTCAATTATTATTCTTTGCTTTTTATGTGGCTCTACATGGACAAATTTAATTCTAATAAGAAAAGAATTAAATTTAAAATTCTTAAAAATAATAATTGTATGGGTCCCGATCGTATTAATCGCAATAGATGTTATTGTTTCTTCTTTATCAATAAAAATATTTTTTTACGCTACTATTTATTTTTTAATTTACTGGATTGATAATAAATTTTTGATGAATCGAACTTATGCTAATTTAAGAAAAAATTTAACTGTCCTTGTAATTTTGGCTCACAGTATTATTTTATTTGTTATCACTTCCTATGGCCTCTAAGATGGAACGATAACCTTGTTCTTTTAATAAATAGGCAAGTTTTTCATTAATATCCGATGCAACATAAGGACCTCTGAAAACTAAAGAAGTATATAATTGTAATAAAGATGCCCCTGATTTTATTTTTTCTAGTGCTGTATCCGCATCACTAACTCCGCCGACTCCTATAATCGGAATGTTCTTTTTTACAAATTTATAAAAACTTTTTATCACTTTATTCGACACATCATAAAGCAATGTACCTGAAAGGCCACCATCTTCATTTTTTGAAGGGCCAGTTAGATGTTCTTTTTTAGATAAGGTAGTATTAGTTAAAATTAAGCCATCTATTTTTTTTTGCAAAAAAACCTCACTTAATTTTTCAATATCTAAATCTTCTACATCAGGAGATATTTTGTATAAAATAGGCTTAGTTGAACTTAACTCTTTTCTTTTAATATTTATTGCATCGATTAATTCTGAAATTTTGGACACATCATGAAAGGATCTTAGATTTGGAGTGTTTGGAGATGATATATTTATTGTAATATAAGAAGCTAGTTCATGAAACTTTTCTAAGCAAAGAAGATAATCATCGATCTTGGTTGAATTTTCTTTATTAGGTCCAATGTTTATACCTAAAATACCCTTGGATGGTTTTTCTAAAATCCTTTGATGAATAAGATCCATTCCATCATTGGGAAAGCCTAACCGATTAATAATACATTTTTCATTTGGAAATCTAAATACTCTTGGTTTTGGATTACCTTCTTGCGGTTTAGGAGTAATGGTTCCAACTTCTACAAAATTAAAACCTAATTTAAACGCGCTATGAAAAATTTCAGCATTTTTATCAAAACCAGCTGCTAGACCGATGGGTCCATTAAAATCAATATTAAAAATGTTATTCTTTAAAATTGGATCAGGTTTAGAGGCAAAATATTGTAAAGGAATTTGATCGTTTTTTAAAAATTTGATAGCTAAAGAATGTGCAAACTCTGGATCAGTATGTTCTAAGAATTTTGAGAAAATTTCATAAAACATTTTATCTTTTTAAGCTATTTTCAATAAGTTGAATAGTTTCATTTTTTCCAAAAAAACTAATAAAGGATCCCATTCTAGGACCCTGTTCTTCTCCAAATAATATCTCATAGATTGCTTTAAACCACTCTCTTAAATTTTCTTTAGAATAATATTTTTTTCCAATAGAAAAAACTTCGGTTTGAATTTCTTCTGGTTTTGCTTGATCTGGAATTTTTTTTATAACTTCCATTAAATCGGATAAAGCTTTTTTTTCTGTTTCATTGGCAGATCTATATTTTTTTGCTGGCTTGACGATGTCATTAAAATAAATAATTGCAAACTCAATTAATTGAGCCAATATTGGCTGATCTTGTTCTTTAATGGATGGATTATAGTTTTTAATAAACTTCCATAATACAGCTTTATTATCTGCATTACTTGCGCTTACTAAATTTAAAAGTTCAGAAAATAAAATTACAATTTTTTCTTTTGGTACATTTCCATTATGAATATGCCATACAGGATTACCTAGTTTTTCCTTGAGCTCTTGTTTTTCAAATTTTTCTAGAAAAGTTAAGTATTCATCCACTGCTTTTGGGATGACCTGGGGATACAGTTTTTTGGCTCTTTGAGGATTTTGATACATATAAAGTGATAAACTTTCTTGTGTTGCGTATTTCAACCAAGTCTCAATGGTTATCCCGTTACCTTTCGATTTTGAAATTTTTTCTCCCTTTTCATCTAAAAATAATTCATAAGCAAAACCATTAGGAGGTCT
>JAYQRG010000013.1:4354-18599 GCA_038146245.1 Candidatus Pelagibacteraceae bacterium
ATTTTCCAAATGGATCAGGGATAGCGGTTAGAGGTTTGTTTAAATTTTTTTCTAATATCTCTTTATTAGGAATATTTTCTGGAACTTTTCTTAGACCATCCAAATCATCTGAAAAAGTAAATAACTTTGTAGGAATATCTGAAATTTTTTTTAAGGCATGAATGACCATGGTCGTTCTACAAACTTCCCCAAAGGTTCCAATATGAGGTAGACCGCTTGGCCCATATCCTGTCTGAAATAAGATAAAACCTTTTTTTTCGTATTCTTTTTTTCTATTTTTTAATATTTCAGCTGCTTTAACAAAAGGCCAAGAATTAGATTTTAAATATTCTTCAATCATTTTAAAGAAACTAATCTTATAGGCTAAAAACTTCGATCTTCAATCGTTGCCTTAAAAAATAATTAATATATTTTTTAATTAACTGATTTGAAATGAATAGTGGAATCAAAACTGCACTGTTTGCAAATGGATATCTTCTCGTCGCTTTAGCTATCTTCATGCTGATCCCCTATGTGGTTGAGATCACAATAGGAGATGGAAGTTCAGTATTTTTAATTAGCGCAATTTTAACAGGTTTTTTTGGAGCTTTGTTAATTATTGTTAATAAAACTGAAAATAGAAACTTGAGCATACCCCAAGCTTTGCTAATGACCAACTTATTTTGGATTTCTGTAACTTTTTTTTCATCTCTCCCATTAATGTATTCATCCCTTCGGTTATCTTTTACTGATGCTTTTTTTGAAAGTATGTCTGGTATTACGACAACAGGATCAACTATTTTGCCCATTGTAGAAAATGCATCAAAAGGGGTTTTGGTTTGGAGATCAATGTTACAATGGATAGGTGGTCTTGGAATCATAGTAATATCTATCACTGTATTACCTCTTTTAAATATTGGTGGATTACAACTATTCAAATCGGAAGGTACAGATTTTGAAAAAGTCATTCCTAAATCAAAGGAAATTTCCGTTTCAGTAATTAGAACCTATATTATTATAACTATTCTTTGTACCTTAAGTTATTTTATTGGAGGCATGGATCTTTTTGATGCTATCAATCATTCACTGACAACTGTTTCAACGGGTGGGTATTCGACACACTCTGACAGTTTTGGTTATTTCAAAAGTTCAACTTTAGAAATTATTTCGATCATATTTATACTCTCTGGCAGTATACCTTTTTTAACTTATTTTAAATTTGCAAACGGCGACTATTTTAATTTTTTTAAGGACGATGAGGTAAGAGGATTTTTATATTTTTTGACTTTTTCAATAATTATTATTTATATTTACAATATTGTATTTGTTGGAGAAGATCATTGGTCTGCATTCATGGACTCTGCATTTAACGTAACATCGATTATTACTGGCACTGGATATACAACAGAAGATTATGATAAATGGGGTAATTTTGCATTATACTATTTCTTAATACTGATGTTTGTAGGTGGTTGCTCTGCTTCCACTACTTGCGGAATGAAAGTATTTAGATTTCAAATTGTAATTGCTTTTATTAATGCTCAAATAAAAAAAATTTTTTATCCTGATGGTGTTTTTTTTGTAAGATACAAAAATCACATTGTAGATGATAAAACTTTAAGTTCTGTTTTAAGTTTTTTTTGTTTATATATTTTAATTTTTTTTATCATCACTGCCTTACTCGCCTTAACTGGACTTGATTTTGTTACGGCACTTTCAGCTGCAGCTTCAACTTTATCTTGTGTAGGTCCAGGTTTTGGACATACGATAGGACCAGATGGAAGTTTTTTTGCCTTATCTGATACTGCAAAATGGATATGCTCGCTTGCAATGCTATTAGGAAGATTAGAACTTTTTACTGTTTTAGTTTTAATTGTACCTAGTTTTTGGAGAAATTAATTTATTTACTTAAGGCACCAGTTAATAATTGCTTTTTGAGCGTGTAGTCTATTTTCCGCTTGCAACCAAACTACAGATTGCTTTCCATCAATAACTTCTTGGGTAACTTCTTCGCCTCTTGCAGCTGGTAGTACATGCATAAATATACAGTTTTTATCTGCAAGTTTCATTAGCTTGGAATTGATCTGAAATTTTTCGAAATCTTTTTTCTTCTGACTAATATCTACCTGGTCTCCCATGGAAATCCATTTATCGCTCATAATGCAATCTACACCTTTGGCAGATTCAAATGGATCATGAGATAAATAAATTTTACCATTATTTTTTTTAGCCCAATTTAAAACTTTTTTTTCTGGTAAATATTTTTCTGGCACACAAAGATTAAGTTGAAAATCAAACTGAACTGCAGCTTCGATTGCAGAATTTGCAACATTATTACCATCCCCAATCCAAGCAATTTTTGCTCCTTTGATAGATCCTCTTTTTTCCTCGAAAGTGAGTACATCGCTCAATAATTGGCAAGGATGGCTAAAATTAGTTAAGCCATTAATTAATGGAATTTTTAGTTCTTTGGACAAGTTTGTTAACGTTTCATGTTCAAAAGTTCTAAACATAACAATATCAGAAAAACCTGAAATAACATGGGCAGTATCTGAGATAGTTTCCTCCCCTTTTCCAAAGTGCATATCATTAGAATTAATAACAATAGTTTGTCCTCCTAGCTGTCTCATAGCTAAATCAAAAGATAATCTTGTTCTTGTAGAAGGTTTTTCAAATATCATTAATAAAACTTTATCTTTTGCATTGCTTTTTTCTACCACTGAAGCTTTTCCTTTAGCGGCTTTCTTTTGTTTAATTTTTCTAGTTTTTGCTTCTTTTAAAATCTTTTGTAATTCTGGTTTTGATACCAAGGATAGATCAATAAAATGTTTCATTTAAATTCTTTACAAGTTTTTTCTAAAATTTGAACCGCTTCATCTATTTCTTTTTTACTAACTGTTAATGGCGGTAGTAATCTTATAACATTATCTGCAGCTTTTACTGCTAAAAGTTTATTTTTATAAAGTTCATCTAAAAATTTCATGCTGTCACCTTTAATTTTAATTCCTCTAAGTAGTCCTGCTCCTCTCACTTCTTCCAAAACAAAATTATAATTTTTCATTAATTTTAATAATTTTTCTTCAAAATATTTTCCTTGCTCATAAACATTTTCCAAAAATCCCTTTTTTAGAACAACATCAAGAACTGCATTTCCAATGCTCATTGCTAAAGGATTTCCACCAAAGGTAGAGCCGTGCGATCCTGGTTTCATTCCAGATGCAGCTTTTTTATTTAATAGGCATGCCCCAATAGGAAAACCACCACCTATCCCTTTTGCAATTGGAACAATATCGGGCTCAATACCTGCCCATTCGAATGCAAAAAGTTTTCCAGTTCTTCCAATTCCACATTGAACTTCATCCAAGATTAACAAAAGATCATGTTCATCGCATAATTTTCTTAGACCTATTAAACATTCTTTTGGCAATACTTTAATTCCACCTTCGCCTTGAATAGTTTCAATCATAATGGCTGCCGTATTTTCATGAATCGCTTTTTTTAAAGCATCATGGTCTCCAAATGGTACTTGATCAAATCCATCTACTTTTGGACCAAATCCTTTGATGTGTTCTTTATTGTTTGCTGCAAATAATGAAGCTAAAGTTCTTCCGTGGAAAGCACCTTCAAAAGTAATAATTCTATTTTTTTTATCTTTTCCTTTTTCATAAAAATATTTTCTCGCAATTTTAATACTAGCCTCTGTTGCCTCTGCCCCAGAATTCATAAATACGACGTAATCTGCAAATGAATGGTCGACTAATCTTTGAGCTAATCTTTCCTGCTCAGGAATTTCAAAAATATTTGAAACATGCCAAAGTTTTTCAGATTGAGATTGTATAGTTTTCACTAAATGTTCATGACAATGTCCAAGAGAATTAACCGCTATTCCAGAGACGAAATCTAAATATTTTTCTCCAGTAGAAGTAAAAAGGTAAGTTCCTTTTCCATGGGAAAAAGAAATTTTTTTTCTATTATATGTTCCTAGTACGGCGCTCATTTATTTTAATTAAGATTTAATTTTGTAACCTTTTTTGAATAGAATATAACATATCCAGAGCGTTAGAAAATTTAAAAAAATTAAAATCACTAACCCTCTATGAAGGTTACCATCTGCTACTCCTAAAAACCCATATCTAAACCCATCAACGATGTAGAAAAAAGGATTATAATGAGAAGCTTCAGTTATCAAATTGTGAAATTTATTAATAGAGAAGAACACTCCTGATATAAAAGTCAAAGGAACAATAAAAAAGTTAGTCATGGCAGCCATTTGTTCAAATTTATCTGCCCATAATCCACAAATAAGACCTAAGGAAGATAAAAAAACAGTACCTAAAACAGAGAAAATAATAATGTACCCAATATTAAAAATTGGAATTTTAAAAAATAATACAGACAGAATAGTTGATACAATACCAATCATTAAACCTCTGACCATGCCTCCAAATATAATTGCGATTGAAAGTTCAGCTGGAGACAAAGGTGGATATAGAATATCAACAATGGTACCTTGGACTTTTCCAATCATCACCGAAGAAGAGGTATTGGCAAAAGCATTTTGTATCATCTGCATAATAATTAACCCTGGGATTAAAAAAGTAGTAAAGTGATAGCCAAGAACATCCGACTTTTCGTTTCCTATGGCTAAAGAAAACACCATAAAAAATAATAGGAATGTAATAATAGGAGAAATAATAGTCTGGATCCAAACATTTAAAAATCTTTGAACCTCTTTATTTAATAAAGTAAAAAAACCTAGCCAGTTTATATTTCCAAATCTTCTTGCTCCAATTTCAAATTTATATTCAAAATGACTCATAAAATTATTTTTTTATTTGTTTTAACAAATGTTGATAATTCAATTTATTTTTTAAAAACATAATAAATTTAGATTATTAGATATCAACATATAGTATATTATATGTTTGATATTACTAAATATAGTAACTACAACCTCGAAAAAAACATGTCTTGGAATAACGAAAAAACAGAACAATTAAAAAAACTTTGGGCAGAAGGTCATACTGCAAGCCAAATATCTAAGATTTTAGGAGATGGCATATCAAGAAATGCAGTGATAGGTAAAGCACACCGTTTAAATTTAGCGGGAAGAACTCAAACAAGAACAATTTCATCTTCTAGAATTCAAAGAACTTTTGCAACCCCTAGGCAAAAAATTACACGTAGACCGCGAGGATTACGAGCCATTGTTATAGAAAAAGATTTTGAACCAGAAAATCCTAAGCAATTAGAGCAATTAACGGATCAAACTTGTAGATGGCCTATTGGTCACCCAAATGAAAGTAATTTTTACTTTTGTGGAAGAAACCCAATGGAGGGTAGAGTGTATTGTAAGCTACACGTTCTTCACGCCTATCAACCAAGAGGTGTTAAAGTAGAAGAAAAACCTCAAGTAGATACAGAACTACCATCGTTTATAGACAAAAAAGTAAAAAATTTTAAATAAATTTAAAATTAAACTAGCAAAGTAATTAGAAATAACACTGAAGCTACTAAAGCTAAAAAGACAATAACAGCTTTATTTAAAGGTAAATTATTAATGCTCATTAAAATTCTTTTGGAAGAACATTGTCCATAGAAAGTCTCTCGCCACCCTTAATAGTAATTGCAACCATGATCAGCATCCAAAATAATGGATATTCATACCCTCTTTGTACCCATAAAAATCCATTTTGAAAATGAACTATAAAAGTTGCAACAAATAATAGTCCGATAAGTTGCGCTGAAAAAAATCTTGTAAGCAATCCTACGGCAACACAAATTCCACCAACTAATTCTAGCAGTCCAACATACCAAGCAAAAAATAAAGAGGGCTCAATATGAATGGTTGAAAAAAACTTAGCAGTTCTTTCTATTCCACCAAAAACTTTTCCATATCCATGTGGAATCATCATCGCTCCAGCAACAAATCTAATTAAAGGATACGCATAAACTTCAAGCGATTTATATATTGGTTCAAAAAACCTTATAATGATCCTAGAGTTTCTAACGACTTTCATAATAAAATATTATAATATACCTGTTGCATGATTTCGTCGATACTATTTTCAATTATTTTAGCAGTCTCATGTGTTACGATTCACGGATTAGTCTTAAAATTTGTAAGCAAAAGAGAATTTAAATCGAACTTCTTTATATCAACTTTGAATATGACGCTTATATTGCTTGCCTCACACCTATTACATATATCTATGTTTGCACTCTATTATTATGAACTTTATCATTCCGTAGATGCTATTAAAGTTTTCCAAGGCAATCTAAGTGGAAGCTTTTATGATTTTTTTTATTACTCGATAAGTTGTTATACAACACTTGGAATAGGTGATATTTTTGCAGAAGGTCCAGCAAGAATTGTAAGCGGTATAGAGTCGTTAGTTGGACTTTTGTTAATAGCTTGGACGGCATCATTTAAGCTTAGTAGACTATTAAAAATTAATTAGGATTTAGAAATAAATTTTAAAGCTAAACCGTTATTGCAAAATCTTTTAAAGGTAGGACTGGGACCATCATCAAATACATGCCCGTGGTGACCTTCACAAACGGCGCAGTGGTACTCGGTTCTTGGAATTATCAATTTAAAATCTATTTTAGTTGCTATTACATTTGGGTAGTGATTAAAAAAAGATGGCCAACCAGTTCCTGAATCAAATTTCATAGAAGAATGGAAAAGTTTAGTATTGCAACCTACGCAGTGATAATCGCCTTCTCTTTTTTCATCATTTAAAAGACTTGAAAAAGGTGACTCTGTACCTTCTTCTCTTAAAATATAAAACTGTTCTTTAGTTAAGATTTTCTTCCACTCATCTTTACTTTTTATAACCTTGGTTATTTGGGAAAAAAGAATATTTGGAGTTGCCAAGAATAATACAAAAGCTCTTCCAAACAGGGATAAAAAATCTCTCCTTTTCATTTTTTTAATCAAGAATATTTATGTTTATCGACATATTGAATTAAATTTTTTTGTTCCACAGTTGCGTCTTTATACATTTTAAGTTCTTGATATGCCTCTCTTAGTTGTTGGACCGTATCAACATCAATTAATTTATAATCTGCTTTTTTTAAATTATATAAAGATTTAGTGAAATTGTAGAAAGTGTTAGAGGTGCTGTAAATTGTTTTTTTAAATATACCAGACAAAGTTTTAAGTTTAGTTCCAAAACAACAAAAGCCTCCATCCTTGGTTGGAATAATAAAGTTATCATATGACTTCAAAGCTTTTATAGTTTGTAAAATATGTTTTGATTCTATTTGAGGAATATCCGAACCAACAAAAATAATATTATCACTAAAGTTTGAGCAAAGATCATAGATCGTTTGCATATTTTCTCCAAGTTCACCTTCAGTTAACGGAATACAACTAAATTTATTTAATTCTAAATCTTCTAAATATTTTTGTGTAGAACTATTATTAATTAAAACAATCTTATTTTTTTCACTTTTAATTCCATCAATAGTTTCTCTTATAATTTGAAGGCAATGCTTACTAAAATTATTTACAAGATCATCGTTTTGTAAAACTTTTCTTAATCTAGTCTTAGAATTTTGAGAAAATGGATCTTTGACAAAAAAACAAATAATATTTTCAATTCTTTCTTTTTTAAACTTAAAAATTTGTTGAATAGTTTTGAATATAGTTTTTGAAGTTTGAACAATCGCGTTTTCTTCATATTTTCTAGGAGAGGTAATAATTTCTCTAGTAATCTCTAAAATTTCTACACCGAGCGCTTTTGCGCTCCATATGAACTTATGATCCTCTCCTTCATTTAAATTTTCATCAAATTTTCCAATTAATTGAAAGAGATTTTTGGACATTAAAAAAGATTGATCTCCAAAAGGAAGATTTAATATTTTGGATCTAAGGTTAGCCCCGATTGCATTCACAGATAATCTTTGATCAAAACTTAGCTTGAAATAACCAATTGTATTTTTTTTTAATCGGTCAAAATCTGATGTTTCTATTTTAGAAATATCGCTATCTAAGTGTAAGAACCATAAATAATTATATTGGGCTTGCTCAGCTCCTGCGTTTAGCGCCTTGCCCCTGGTGGATTGATCAATTTTAATTATTTTGTTTGTATATGAATTAATATCATTAAGCTGCTCCTCGCTTAAAACCTGGTCTTTATCTACTACTAAAATAATTTCAAAATTAGAAAATTTTTCTTTCAAACTTTTTAATAAATTAAAATTACTCTCTTCCTTAGCTACAGGAATAATGACCGAATAATTATTTAAACTCATTAAATAAACAGAATAAGAATACTACCTACTACTGCAATAAATAATAATAGCCACTTTACAGATTTTAGGTATTTTTGAATATTAGGACTAATTTCTTTTCTAGAAAAAGCTCCTGCTCCTAAAGCAATAACTAAATAAAATAAAAAAACTAAAAATAAGATAACTCCCAAAATCTCAAATTTTCCAAGCATAGAAAACTTATAAACCAATATTCATAAAAGAAAAGATTGGCGCGCCTGGGATGATTCGAACACCCAACCTTCTGATCCGTAGTCAGACGATCTATCCAGTTGATCTACAGGCGCACTAAATTTTTAAATGTTATAATCATAGATGCTATCATGTACACTGATTTTTTTATGATTTTTATTAGTTATCGATTTACATCGATTAATTTTTTATTGTATTCTAGTTAAGCCCACATGAATAATTCAAAAAATGTTATAATAATTGGTGCTGGCATTATAGGAGTTTGTGCTGCTTTTTTTTTAAAAAAAGATGGTTTTAAAGTTACTTTATTTGATCAAAATGATCCTGGTTTAGGGGCATCTTATGGAAATGCTGGAAGTTTTTCACACTACGGTGCGGTCAGTATAAATTCGCCATTAATTTTTAAAAAAATACCCAGTTACTTATTTAGCTCAGACTCTCCTATTTCTATTAGATGGAACTATTTACCAAAATTACTTCCTTGGATTATTCGTTTTTTGAAAAATTGTACGAGTGACAAAATGTTAAGTACCGCTGAAAATCTTAATATTCTTCTTAATCAAAGTTTAAATGCCTATGAAGAAGTATTTAATGAGTTGGATATTCTTAATTTATACAAAAAAAGCGGGGTAATTTATCTATGGGGTAAAGACAACCTTGAAGCTATGAATCAAGGTATTAACATAAGAAACAAGCTAGGTATTAAGCAAAGACTATTAGAGAAAAGCGAAGTTTTTAAATTGGAACCGAATATTTCGGATTGTTTTGAAAAAGCAGTTTATTTTGAAGATTCTTGGCACGCAACAAATCCTAGAAAAATTTTATTAAAAATTTATGAAAAATTCTTAGCTTTAGGGGGAAAATTTATTAAAGAGGATATTAATCAAGTAAATGAAAAAAAAATAATTGGTAAAAATAATATTTATAACTTTGATCAATTAATTATTTGTTCAGGAGCTTTTTCAAAAAAGTTTACGAGGCAACTAGGAGAGAGTATCCCCCTCGATACTGAACGAGGTTATCATGTTCATTTTAAAGATTCTCAAAATCTAATTTCTCATTGTATTTGCCATATGGATTCTGGTGTTTACTTAACTCCAATGGAGCAAGGTCTTAGGGCAGCAGGAACAGTCGAGCTAGGAGGATTAGAAAATAAACCATCTCAAAAAAGAATTAATTACGTAATAAAAGAAGCAAAAAAAATTATTCCGAATCTAAAAGATCCCTATGACCAATGGATGGGTTTTAGGCCAAGTTTGCCAGATATGCTACCAGTTATTTCTCAAAGCAAATATTATCAAAATATTTTTTATGGGTTTGGTCATCAACATCTGGGTTGGACCCTTGGTGCAATTACAGGTAAAATTTTAAAAGACCAAGTTAAAGGTATTAAAAGTAATTTAAATTTAGAACCATTTAAATCATCGAGATTTTTTTAAAAGTGGCTTTAAATAACAGTTATTTGGGTTCGTTTTTCCAAAGTAGGTTCTTGAAAAGTCTTAATGAATATCAATCTTTATACTTATCTTCTATTTTGTAATACTCATTAAAACCAACGATATCTCTAAGATCTGAAAATTTAGCAACGTTAGTATTATATTTTCTTTGTTTAATATTATTTAAACTTTCTAACATCGTTTTAACCGTTGCGCTCATTAGGGACAGAGGAAGTACAGCAATTTTAAATCCAATATCTTCAAATTCTTGAATATCTAATAAAGGAGTTTCTCCATCTTCAATCAGATTCACCATGTGATAACCTGGCACTTCTTTAATAACTGTTTTCATATCTTCTTTGGATTTAATCGCTTCTACAAATAAAAGATCTGCTCCTAGTTCTTTATAGATGTTCATTCTCTTTATTGCTTCAGCTAATCCTTTCGTGGCAATGGCATCGGTTCTTGCCATAATCAAAATATCTTTTTCGCCGTTTACTTTACTCGCATCACTTGCAGCTTTAATTCTAGATTTTGCTTCTTCTAAATCCACTACATCTTTTCCTTTGGTATGACCGCACTTCTTAGGCCACTTTTGATCTTCAATCATCACTGCAGCTGCCCCTGCATCTGCATAACCACGAATAGTTCTATAAATATTTCCAGCATTGCCCCAGCCGGTATCCCCATCAAATAAAATTGGAATCGTAGTTGCATTACAAATGTTTCGAACCTGATCTTGCATTTCGGAATAGGTAATTAATCCTGTATCTGGCATTCCAAGTTTTGTGGAAGAAACACAAAAACCTGACATAAAACCAGCTTTAATTCCAGCTCGTTCAATTAATTTTGCGGATAACGCATCGTAACATCCAGGCATGACAATCATTTTTTCTGAATCTAAAATTTTCTTTAAAGAAGAAGATCTTGCTTTGGAATTTAAAGAATTAAATAATTTCATAGTTTAAAAGGAATATATAAAGCAATGTTTGGGAAAAAGTAAATCACTAAAACTGCAAATAACATAATCAAAACAAATGGGGTTACCCCTTTTCCTATCTCGCTCATATTTGCATTACCAATAGATTGTAAAACATAAATATTAAGTCCTACAGGAGGAGTAATCAGAGCACACTCGATCATGATGGTAAAAATAATTCCAAACCAAATAATATCAATATTCATCGCCTTAATAGAAATAGCAAAAATCGGCATCATAATTAAAATTAAGGATAAAGTTTCCATGATAAATCCAAGGATCAATAATGTGATACAGACAACTAAGATAAACATACCCTTCTCATCAATGTTGTTCACGATGAATGAAGAGATATCTTGAGGAATTCTATATAATGATATTACTTTTCCAAAAATTTTAGCTCCAGCAATAATAATAAAAACCGTAACGGTTGTTTTCATCGTATCTAATCCAGCGTCAATAAAACCTTTGAGATCTAATCTTTTTTTCCAAACGACATAAAAAAGAGAAATCATAAATCCAACTCCTCCTGCTTCAGTTGGAGTATAAATTCCTGCATAAAGACCTCCAAGCATCAGAACCGCCATCACTATAATGGGAAGACCTTTTTTTGTATTGATCACCCTTTCCTCTTTAGAGCTTCTTACATTTTGAACTTCTTTATTGAAAAATTTCACATAGATCACTGCGAAGATAATAAAAAATATTGAAAGCATAATTCCAGGTCCAATTCCTGCAAGAAACATGCTTAAAACAGATTCTTCCGCAACAAAGGCGTAGACGATCATGGGAATGGAAGGTGGAATTAAAATTCCAAGGGTTCCTCCCGCTGCTAAAATTCCAAGTGTAAAATTTCGGTGATAGCCTCTTTGAATCATAGCAGGTAATGCAACGGTTGATATTGTGGCTGCAGTTGCAACCGAAGAACCAGATACAGCTGCAAAAATTGCACAAGAAACTACCGTCGCAATTGCTAGTCCTCCTGTGTAATGGCCTACCCAGCTTTGTGCAAAGTTAAATAGGTCTTCTCCAATTCCAGCTTTTAATAAAATATTGGACATCATTAAAAACATAGGAACCGAAAGTAAAACAAATTCATCTCCTACGCTGTAAAATGTTTGAGGAATCATTAATGGAGATATATCGCTCATTAACATCAAGAATAAACTGATGGATCCAAGAGTGATTGCAATAGGAACCCCTAAAAATAAAATAAAAAATAGTGCAAATAAAATTAAAATAGCTGTCATGATTTAAAAAAACTATAGATCGTGTTTATAAATTCAATAATCACTCGAAAAAGTAAAAAGCCAAAACAAAGAGGTATTGCAACCTCTGAAATGAATGCTGGCAAATCTAGCATAGAAGAACTTGTTCGATTTACATCAAAAGACTCTTTTGCAATGATCCAGCCGTAATAAACGACCACTGATGAAAAAAATATAATAAATATATGTGAAATAATGTCTAAAAATTTTTGTCCATGACTACTTAATTTGTCATAAATGAAAGTAATTCGAATAAAATCTTTTTTATGAAAAGAATAAGTAAGAGCTAAATAAGTAGCCCAAATTTGTAAAAATCTTGAAATCTCTTCTACCCAGATAGTAGGAGAGTTAAAAATATAACGCATGATGACTTCATAAAAAACAATGAAGCCAATGGTAATAAATAACCAAGAGGCCAGATAACCAGAATATTTTATTATTTTATCCATTTTTATTTCCCACCAACGATGGTTGGTGGGAATAAATTAAACTTTTAAAGTTTATTTGCGATTTTAACTAATTGATCACCAACTCCGCCTTTACCGCCAGTTTTTTTAATGTAATCATTAATCACACTAGCAGATGCTTTTTTAAAGGCTGCCACTTGTGCGTCGGTAAGAGTAACTACTTTCATACCGTTTTCTTTTGCGGCTTTATAAGAATCAGCTTCAATTTTAGACATTGCATCTCTTACATTTTTTTCTGCAATAAGAGCTGCTTCTTGGATAGCTTGTTTTTGTTTTGCGTTCAAAGTGTTGAACCACTTTGTATTTACTACTACCAAGAACTCGATGTCAGAATGGTTTGTTACTGTAATCGTATCCATTACTTGCCATAGTTTTCTAGATTTTACTCCAGATACACCTGTCATCCCAGCATCTACCGTTCCTCTTTGGTAAGCTAGATATTGTTCAGATCCTGAAACTAAAGTTGGTTTTCCACCTAAAGACTTTGCAAACTCTCCAAGTGTTTTTCCAAAAGTTCTAACTTTTTTGTTTTTAAAGTCAGCTGGCGAGGTCATTGGCTTTCCTTTGGAAAGCATAATTGCTCCACCATATGCTTGATAATACAAAACAGTTACCCCTCTTGTTGCAATTCTTGAATCTAGAATTTTTCTAATTTCAGATCCAGGTGCAGTTCCTTTTCTTACTTTTTCTTCAGTATTAAATAAGAAAGGTAAATCAAAAAGATCTACTTCTGGGTTAGTTCCAGCAAATTGAGTAAGTCCAGAAACTCCAGCTTCAATAGACCCAGAGCCTACTGCCTGTGGAACTTCTTTGTCTTTATATAGTTGTGCGGAGTCATAGATCTCCACTTTCACGTCTGATCTTTTTTCTACTTCCTGTTTAAACACTAAAAGGTTTTGACCTAAATGTGATTTTAAAGGAAGCTGAAGAGTAATTCTCATTTTTGTTTCTGCAAAACTTGCAGTACCAAAAGAGAATAAAATCAAAGCGATGATGATTGTTTTTAAATGTTTCATTGTTTTCCCCTTTTATTAATAATTTAGATTAAAGCTTATTTTTTTATAAAGACAATATTTAAATATTCCAAGGGTGGTCAGAATTTGATTGAAAACCGTATTTTCTAATAGCATCTTTTACAACGGAAACGCTAATTTTTCCTTGATCTTCTAAATAAGCTAAAGCGCTTACCACCATATGATATCGGTCTACCTCAAAAAAATCCCTAAGATTTTTTCTAGTATCGCTTCTGCCAAAACCATCAGTTCCTAAAGCAATAAATTTATTTTTAACATAGGTACTAATGAGTTGTGCGTAAGCTCTCACATAATCCGAAGAAGCAATAATTGGATAGTTATTATCAATTAAAATTTCTAAATAATTTTTCATTTTGTTTTCAGGGTTTAATTTATTATGCCTTTCTACTTCCCTTCCATTTTTAGCAAGCTCAGAATAACTTGTAATACTGTAAAGATAAGATCCTATTCCATATTCTTCTTTTAGTATTTTGGATGCCTCTATACATTCTCTAAAAATAGGACCGGATCCCATTAAGTTCACATTAATTCTATTGTTACTGTTATTTTGAAATAAATAAGCACCTTTTAAAATTCCTTCTTTGTTTTTTAAATCGATTTTAGGATGAGT
>JAYQRG010000014.1:0-17983 GCA_038146245.1 Candidatus Pelagibacteraceae bacterium
CATAGATGTTGACTTGTGACCAGTCATGTTCATGATTAATCTTTCATCTGCTCCGCTTTCTGCAGCAGAAGTAGCAAATCCTGATCTTAAACTGTGACCTGAATAATTTAAATTTTCAATATTTAATTTTTTTAAATTTTTTTTAATAATTAACGCTACTGATTGATCAGTTAATCTTTTATTATTTAAAATATTTACTTTGCTTACGCTTCTGAATAATGGCCCTGAGGTTAGTTGTGCAACTTGTATATATTTTTTAATATTTAGAACTGGGCAATATGTTTTATTAGTGAAGTAGGGTATGGCTTTAACATATCCCTCTCCAAATTGATCAGTCTTAGAATTATTTATATAAATTTTTAAACCTTCATTAACAAATTCTAAATCTTCTATATTCAGATTGATTATTTCTGATCTTCTAAAACCACCAGAGAAGCCAATAAGCAAGATTGAAATATCTCTTAAATTTTTTAAACTATGTACCTTTTCTTGATTTAGTTTATTAATAATATCTTTTATATTATTGAATAATAATGGTTTTTTTGAAGATTGTTTAATTCCTATATTTCTTTTAATTCCGTTTATATTTCCAGCAATAATTGGATCCTTAATATCTATATAAAATTTTTTAAGTTTATGAATGATGCTAATCGAGGCTAATCTTCTCTTAATTGTGCTATATTTTGAATTTTTTGATATATTTGTTAGGTATAAAGCGATTGTTTTTGGGTTTGTTGGAAGATATGGTAAATTGAATTTAATGCAAAATTTTCTAAAATCCTCAAAGTCTGATTTATAAGCTCTTAAAGTGTTAAATGATTTTGAATGATTTAAATTATTTATAGTTTCAATATTTAACTCATTCAATTCTGTAATTAAATTACTCATAAGTATTGATAACCATTAATTATCACTACTAATAATACAACTTATAATAGATGTCAATTATTAATTTTATTAGTTATTTTATTAATTAAATGCTTTTAAAAACTAAACACTTCGAGATTAAATTGCAGCTTCTTAACACGGATACAGCTAAGAAAATTAGCCAAATAAAATATCACAAAACTAAAATTAGCACCTGGGGTGAGGAGATCTATTTTAAAAGCGGTATAAAAGGGATAAAACTCGAAAAAGATGCTAAAGATGTAGTTGTATTTGGGGAACTAGCTTACTGGGTTTCTGGTGAATCTATAGCATTAGGATTTGGTAAAACTCCAGCATCTATAAATAACGAAATAAGATTAGTCGAAAAAACCAATATTTGGGCTAAATTTACTCCAAGTCTTGATTTAAAAAATAAATTATATTTATGTAATGATAATTTATATATAGAGCTAATAAACACATAGAATCATATATATATTTATATTAATTAAAGTATATTATTAAGTTATTGTCAATTATATATTATATTTTATTTTATAACTAACTCTATTATAGAGATGATACCCAGGAAATATAAAGATTTTGCCATCTCTATTAACTTCCTGGGTAGTATAAACTAGATATCTAAGGAACCACCAGACATAATAAGCTTACTAGCAGTTTCGAATGTCATGTCTAAATAGATAATATCTTTCTCTGGCACCATAATTAAAAAACCACTCGTAGGATTTGGCGTTGTGGGTACAAAAATATTTATCAATTTAGCATTTGTTTTGATCGATGCTTCACCTTTATTGATATTTGTTGCAAATCCTATGCACCAAGACCCTTCTTTGGGAAACTGAACTAGAACAACTTTTCTAGATTTATTATTTCCTTCAGTAAATGTTTTTGTTAATTGCCCTACCCCTTTATAAATTGATCTTAAAAATGGAATTTTATCAAATATTTTTTCATTCAAATTTAATAAATATTTTCCAACATAAGTTAAAGAAACCATTCCAGTTATTATAATGATAGTTAAAGTTATTAATATTTCTAAACCAGGTATGTTAAAAGGTAAGTATTGGTTTGGATTTATGCCCTTTGGTAGAAGGTTTTTAGAAATATCGATAATAAAAAGTGTAAAATATACTGTAAAAGTAATTGGTATCAAAATTACTAGACCAGCAATAAAATAGTTTCTTATTCTTGTTGAAAATGGTTTTTTCTCTTTAGTTTCTAATGTCATAGATATAAAAGTTCATAATTAAGACAATATTTAATATACTATTTGATATAACAATAACATGAAAAGAAGAGATTTCATAAAATTTTTAGGGTGTGGATGTTGTTCATACGCATTGACTTCTTGTGCATCTGCGCCAATAACTGATAGAAAACAGTTAACTTTACTACCAGAATCAACAATAAACAATCAAGCCATTCAAGCATACCAACAATTTAAAAAGAAAGCAAAAATGAGCAAGGACACCTCTACACTTAATTTAATAGAAGAGATTGGTGGTAAGCTATCTTTAGGAATTTCGAAATATTTTGAACAAAAGAAACAAGACAATCCAACAAAAAATTATAAATGGGAGTACATTCTTGTAGATGACGATAAAACAATTAATGCTTGGTGTATGCCAGGTGGAAAAATTGCTGTTTATACAGGAATATTAAAAGTTACCAAAAATACTGATGGTTTAGCAATTGTATTGGGTCACGAAATTGGCCATGCAGTTGCTAGACATTCGTTAGAAAGAGCAAGTCAAGCAATGGCTTTAAACGTTGGAACTGCAGTTGCGGACATTTTTTTAGGAGGTGTTATAAGCAGAGCAAGAAATACCGTTGGACAAAATACTGGTATTGATATTTTGCAGGTTGGTGTAATGAATCCTTTTTCAAGAATTCAAGAAACTGAAGCTGATTACCTTGGGTTAGCTTTTTGCTCTTTAACTGGTTACAACCTTTATGAAGGACCGGAATTGTGGAAAAGAATGCAAAATGAATACAAAGGTAGAGAACTACCACAGTTTTTAAGCACCCATCCAGCTTCTTCTGAAAGAATAGCTCAATTAAGAAGATGGATACCTGATGTCCAATTAAAATTTTCTAAAATATCTAATACTTAGACTTTATTTTCGTAAAAATTTTTTCTAAACAATTATTACAAGTCTGTTTTTCTTTTTTATTATAAATGTCGATAGAAACTTTGATAGATTTTTTACAAGACTTACAATTTAAAAAATAAAATTTACTTGCTTGATTCATAAGTGGTGAGCCCGGGCAGATTCGAACTGCCGACCCTTTCATTAAAAGTGAAATGCTCTACCGACTGAGCTACGGGCCCAAATAATTTGCAAATTAAATCAATTAATATGCAAGATTTGTCTGTATTAAAAAAATTAAGTAAACACAAGGGTTTTTTATTACTTATTATTTAATATTTCATAATATTTATTAAAAAATTGATCAAATTTATTTTCTTTTATAGAATTTCTAATTTTCATCATTAGGTCTTGGTAAAATGCAATATTATGCCAAGTTAACAATGTACTTGCTAAAATTTCATTAGAGTTCACTAGATGATTAAGATAATTTTTTGAATAATTCTGAGATGCTGGACAATTAATAGATAGATCTAGAGGATCATCATTTTTTTTAAATTCAGAATTTCTTAGATTAACTTTACCTTCCCAGGTATAAGCCAAACCAGTTCTCCCAGCCCTAGTAGGAAGTACACAGTCAAACATATCAACTCCTCTTTTGACTGATGCTAATAAATCACCCGGAGTACCAGTACCCATTAAATACCTTGGTTTATTTTTTGGCATTAAAGGAGTTATACTATCTAATACATCTAACATTTCAGATTGAGTTTCGCCTACTGCCAAACCGCCAAGTGCATATCCATTAAAATCAATATTTAGAAGTTCCTCTAGGCATAATTTTCTAAGATCATTAAATATTCCACCTTGAATTATGCCAAAGATAAACTTTTCATTATCGTTACCAAAAGCTAACTTAGATCTTTTTGCCCATTGAAGAGATAGTTTTACTGATTTTGATATAATTGCTTTATCTTTAGAATATTTTGGACATTCATCAAAAACCATTACAATATCTGAATTTAATTTTTTTTGAACATCAATACTAATTTCAGGCGATAAGAAAACTTTACTACCATCTATATGAGAGTTAAATGTAACACCATCAGAGGTAACAATGGTGTTTTTTGAAAGTGACATAACCTGAAATCCACCAGAGTCTGTTAAAATAGGCAAATTACAGTTCATAAATTTATGAAGCCCACCTACTCTATCAATTCTTTCAATTCCAGGTCTTAAAAGTAAATGATAGGTATTTCCTAATATGACTTGAGATTTTGTTTGTAATATTTGATCAATAGTTAATGCTTTTACAGTAGCAGCTGTGCCCACAGGCATAAAAGCCGGTGTATCAATGACACCTCTTCTTGTGTGAATTTTTCCTAATCTTGCACCATTAGATTCGTTTAATAATTCAAACGAAATTGGCATTAAAAAATATTATTTAATTACGGTTATACTTTCAATAATATCCGGGTCATCTACAGATCCTGATCCTGGTTCGCCTTTTTTTATTTTGTCTACAAATTCCATACCTGAAAGCACTTTGCCAAAAACAGTATAATTACGGTCTAAGTGTGGATGTTTATCAAAACATATAAAAAATTGACTATTAGCACTATTAGGATTTTGAGACCTAGCCATTGATAAGGTGCCTCTAACATGCGGTAGGTTATTAAATTCAGCTTTTAAATCTGGTTTGCTTGAACCTCCTGTACCTACAAGTTGTGGATTGTAGTTAGATTTCTTATTTCCGTTTTTTACATCTCCCGTTTGCGCCATAAATCCAGCAATAACACGGTGAAATACAACATTATTATATGCACCTTCATTTGCCAAATCTAAAATGCGATTTACGTGGTTTGGTGCTTGATCTTTAAATAACTCAATTTTAACTTCACCATATTTTAACTTCATTAATATTTTGGGATTTTCCATAGTTTCTCCTTTTGTAATTGTTAAAAAAATAAATAAAAAAACGTATAAATATTTTAGTAGCGACTTCATTATATTTTAAACTTTTTTTTAAGAACATTTGCAACGTTTTTAGGAACGAATTTAGAAACGTCACCTTTTAGTTTTGCTATTTGCTTAACCATATTAGATGATGTTAAATGATTTTGAATGTCAGCCATGAGAAATATGGTTGTAATAGAATGATCCATTTGATTATTCATTCCTGCTAATTGAAATTCGTATTCAAAGTCAGTAACTACTCTTAATCCTCTAATTATAATTTTAGCGTTAATTTTTTTACAGTAATCTATGGTTAAGCCGTTAAAAGAATCAATTATAATTTTTTTATTTTTTTGAATTATTGGTTTTTTTAAAACCGTTTCTTTAAGTATAGATACCCTCTCTTTAACACTCAATAAACTTTGCTTATTATCATTATAAGCCACACTAACATAAAGAGTATCAAATAATTTAATTGCTCTTTTAATTATATCTAAGTGACCATTTGTTAAAGGATCAAAAGAACCAGGATATATTGCTACAGTTTTATTCATTTAGATCATTAGTTAAAGTAATTGCCGATACTACTTTTTCATTAGGCTCTGTTTTAAAAATTCTAACTCCCTGAGTGTTTCTTCCGGCAACTCTAATTTCATTAACTTTACATCTTATCATCTGTCCTTTATTTGTAATTAACATTATTTCATCATCGTTATTTACCACAAACGAAGAGGCTACATTTCCGTTTCTATCAGAGGTAATTATATTGATTATACCCTGCCCTCCTCTTCCACTTTCTCTATATTCATATGCGGAAGTTCTTTTGCCGTAACCATTTTCAGTTATGGTTAAAATAAATTGCTCTCTAGATTTAATTTCATCAAATTTGCTGTTTTTTTTATTGGTAAAATAGTTATCTAAATCATTTTTAGAAAAGTTAGTATGATGAAGTATACTTAAAGACACAACTTCATCATCTTTTTTTAAATTCATTCCTTTAATTCCTTTAGATGATCTACCCTTAAACAATCTAACTTTTTTATTATTAACTCTTAAGCTTTTTCCAAAGTAGGAATTCATCATTAAATCTTCATTGGAAGTAATTAATTTTACGGATACTATTTCATCATCAGAGTCTGTTTTCATAGCGATCTTTCCTGAAGACTGAATGCTCTCAAAATCTAATAAGCTATTTTTTCTAATCTTTCCTTTTTTTGTAACAAATATGATGTTTAAGTTTTTCCATGTTTCATTATCTTCTGGCAAAGGTAAAATTGAGGTTATTTTATCATTGCTAGGTATATTTAATAAATTAAAAATTCCTTTACCTTTAGATTGATTTGTTCCCTCAGGTATTTTCCAAGTTTTAATTTTATAAACTAAACCTTTGTTTGTAAAAAAAAGAACTGGAGTTAAAGTGTTAACTGTAAACAATTGAGTAACAAAATCTTCTTCTCTAGTAACAATACCAATTTTACCTTTGCCACCTCTTTTTTGAGCTCTAATAGATGTTATAGGGGTTCTTTTTATATATCCTTGGTTTGTAACTGTTACGACTACTTGTTCTCTAGGAATTACATCTTCAATTTCTACCTCTGTTACAGTGTCTAAAATTAAAGTTTTTCTAGGAGTGGAAAATTTATTTTTGATACTAAGTAATTCTTCTTTAATGTTTTTTAATAACTCATTTCGATCATTTAATATTTTTTTTAGTTTTATAATTAAATCATAAAGAGTTTTTAGTTCATTATTTATTTCTTCATAACCAATTGCTGTTAATTTTTGCAATCTTAAATCTAGAATAGCTTTAACCTGGTGATCACTCAATTGATATTCGTTCAAGGTTCCTAGATCTGTGACTTCGACTATTTTTTTATCTATATTAGATTTTTTAAAATTCCATTTTTTTTCTTGAAGTTTTGTTTTGGCTTCTGTTGGGGTTTTGGATGTCCTAATTAATTTAATAACCTCATCTATATTTTCAATTGAAATAAATAATCCTATTAATATATGAACTCTGTCTTTGGCTTTTTTTAAATCAAATAGTGTTCTTTTGATAATTGTACTCTCTCTAAATTTAAGAAATATATCTAAAAATTGTTTTAAACTTAATAGTTCTGGTTTTTTTTCATGAATTGCTAACGTATTAAAACTAAAAGAACTTTCTAAAGGAGAAAATTTATATAGTTGATTTGTAATTACTTCATGGTTAACATTTTTTTTTAATTCTATTACTATTCTTACTCCTTCTTTATTAGATTCGTCTCTTAAATCGGAAATACCCTCTATTTTTTTATCTCTTATTAGAATTGCAATTTTCTCTATTAGAGAAACCTTGTTAACTTGATATGGTACTGATTTAATAACTATTAAATTTTTATCTTTAGATGTTTCTTCGATAGTTATCTGCCCGCGTACTTTTATTGATCCCCTACCAGTTTCGTAACCTTTTTGAATTTCATTTTTTCCAATAATAATTCCACCAGTTGGGAAATCCGGGCCTGGTATTATCTTAATTAATTCTTTTATTGAAATTTTTTCATTATTGATAAGTGCTAATGTAGCATCAATAACTTCTCCTAAATTATGCGGAGGGATATTTGTAGCCATACCAACCGCAATTCCACCCGCTCCATTAACGAGCAAGTTTGGAAATTGAGCCGGCAATACTGTAGGTTCAGTTTCGGTATCATCATAATTATTTTGGAAACTAACTGTATTTTTTTCTATATCTGATACTAAAAATTCTGAAATTTTTGATAACTTTGTTTCAGTATATCTCATTGCTGCAGCTCGGTCTCCATCTAAAGATCCGAAATTCCCTTGCCCATCTATAAGTTTTGTATTCATAGAAAATTCTTGTGCCAATCTTACGAGAGCATCGTATACAGCTTGATCCCCGTGTGGATGATATTTACCTATGACATCACCAACAATTCTTGCTGATTTTCTAAATTGTTTAGACCAGTCATATCCACCCTTATACATTGCGTATATTATTCTTCGGTGAACAGGTTTTAATCCATCTCTTGCATCAGGAAGAGCTCTGCTTACAATCACGCTCATCGCATAGGACAAGTATGATGATTTCATTTCTTCGCTTATATTTCTATTAGCAACTTTCTTTTCGGACATTAAAAATTTTTATTAAAAAGGAACCTCATCATCCAAATCTTTTGAAGAACTAGACTTTTCTGATGGAAGAGAACTTGAAGTATCTTGATTAAAACTTGAATCTTCACCTTTAGATGAACCAGATGAACTTAGCATTGTTAAAGTTGAGTTGTAACCTTGCAGCACTACTTGGGTGCTATATTTTTCTTGTCCACTAGCATCAGTATATTTGTTAGTTTGTAATTGTCCTTCTATGTAAACTTGTGAGCCTTTTTTTAAATATTTTTGAATAACATTTACCAATCCTTCATTAAACACTATAACCCTGTGCCACTCTGTTTTTTCTTTTTTTTCTCCTGTGTTTTTATCTTTCCAAGACTCAGATGTTGCAATACTCAATCTAGCTACGTTCTTGCCATTGGACATTTGCTTAACCTCAGGATCGTTACCTAAACGACCAATTAATAAAACTTTGTTTAAACTTCCTGCCATTTTTTTATTTTTTTAAAGATTAATAATGTTTAAAATATAACATAAATACTTGATATTTTGAACTAAATTAGATTAAAGCAATTTATTAACATGCTAAAAAACATAATAGTTAAAGGGGCAAAAGAGCATAATTTAAAAAATTTATCTGTTCAAATTCCAAGAGACAAATTTGTAGTTATCACTGGACTTTCAGGCTCAGGAAAATCATCTTTAGCATTCGACACCATATACGCTGAGGGGCAAAGAAGATACGTGGAAAGCTTATCGGCATATGCCAGACAATTTTTAGATAAAATGAAAAAACCAAATGTTGATCTTATAGAAGGCTTATCACCAGCTATTTCAATTGAACAAAAAACTACATCTAAAAATCCTAGATCTATTGTTGCAACCGTAACTGAAATTTATGATTATATGAGAGTTTTATATGCAAGAGTTGGAATTCCCTACTCTCCATTTACCGGAAAAGAAATTAAATCACAAACGGTATCAGAAATAGTAGATAAAATCATTGAGCTACCCCAACCATCAAAAGTTACAATTTATAGTCCATTAGTAAGAGGTAGAAAAGGTGAATATAAAAAAGAGTTTCAATCTTTAAAAAAACAAGGTTATGAAAAAATAAGAGTTGATGAAAAAGTCTATGAAATAGATGATATTCCAGAATTAAATAAAAAAATCAAACATAATATAGATGTATTGGTAGACTCCTTTTTAAATTCACCCAAAGAAATAAAAAGAATTTCTGAAAGTGTAGAAACAGGATTAAGATTATCAGATGGCTTAATTTATACTGAATATAAAAATGAAAACATACCTAAACAGCATCAAAAATTAGAAAAAATTATATTTTCTTCAAAATTTGCTTGTCCAGAAAGTGGTTTTACAATCGAAGAGATTGAACCAAGATTGTTTTCATTTAATTCACCATTTGGAGCCTGTACTGAATGCGATGGTTTAGGAATGGATTTATATATAGATCCAAAATTAGTTATACCTGATGAAAATCAAAGTTTAGCTGATGGTTGTATCTTGCCGTGGTCGAGTTCTTCTACTATGTATTATGCACAAACATTGTCCTCATTAGCAAAACATTATTCATTTTCTTTAACTGATCCTTGGAAAAAATTATCAAAAAAAATACAAGATATAATATTATTTGGTTCTGGTGATGAAGAGATAAAATTTAATTATGACGATGGTTATGGAAAATATTCTAATTCCAAATCTTTTGAAGGTGTAGTTAATAATCTTCAAAGAAAATATCTAGAAACTGAAAGCGATTGGAAAAGAGAGGAAATTTCACAATATCAAAATGAAAAAATCTGTGAGTCTTGCAAAGGTTTTAGGTTAAAAGAAGAAGCTTTATGTATAAAAATTAATAATAAAAATATTAGTGAAGTTACACAGTTATCAATAAAAGATGCTTTTGTTTGGTTCGAAACTTTACCTAATTTTCTCGACGAAAAACAAAAAAAAATCGCAACTCATATTTTAAAGGAAATTAACGAAAGATTAAAATTTTTAGTTAATGTTGGCTTAGATTATTTAAATTTATCAAGAAGTTCAGGTACATTATCAGGTGGAGAGTCTCAAAGAATTAGATTGGCTTCACAGATTGGTTCTGGATTACAAGGCGTTCTTTACGTTTTAGATGAGCCTTCAATAGGTCTTCATCAAAAGGATAACGTTAAACTTTTAGAAGCATTAAAAAGATTACGTGATTTAGGCAACACAGTTATCGTTGTTGAACATGATGAGGAAGCGATGCTAAATTCCGACTATATCATTGATATAGGGCCAGGCGCAGGATCACACGGTGGAGAAATAGTTGCTGAAGGTAACTTTATAGAGATTAAGGAAAATAAAAAAAGTATAACGGGCGATTATTTGTCTGGAAGAAAGTTTATATCTATACCCTCTAATAGAAAAACCGCAAAAAATGGAAGATTTATACAGATTTCAGGGTGTACTGGTAATAATTTAAAAAATGTGAATTTACAAATTCCTCTTGGAACTTTTACTTGTGTTACTGGTGTATCAGGCAGTGGAAAATCAACTGCTGTGCTTCATACTTTATATAGAGCTTTAAATCTGATGGTTAATAAAACTTTTGGAAAACAAATCCCACAACCTTTTAAGGCAATTAAAGGTCATGAATACTTAGATAAAATTATAGATATAGATCAATCACCTATCGGAAGAACTCCAAGATCAAATCCAGCAACCTATTCAGGAGCTTTTACACCAATCAGAGACTGGTTTGCAAATTTACCTGAATCCAAGACAAGAGGTTACAAACCAGGAAGATTTTCTTTTAATGTTAAAGGCGGTCGATGCGAAGCTTGTGAGGGAGACGGTGTTATTACTTATGAAATGCATTTTTTACCGGATGTCTTTGTTGAGTGCGATATTTGTAAAGGCAAAAGATACGATCGTGAAACTCTTAGCGTTCTATATAAAAACAAAAGTATTGCGGATGTATTAGACATGAGCGTAGATGATGGTGTTCAATTTTTTGAAAATATACCAACTATTAAAGACAAACTGTTAACTCTTCAAAAAGTTGGTTTGGGATATATGAAAATTGGTCAACAGGCGACCACCTTATCTGGGGGTGAAGCTCAAAGAATAAAATTGGCAAAAGAACTATCAAAAAGATCTACAGGACGCACAATTTATATTTTGGACGAGCCTACGACAGGTTTGCATGCTCATGATATAAAAAAACTATTAGAAGTTTTACATGCATTTGTAAATAAAGGTAATACTGTAGTTGTAATTGAACATAATTTAGAAGTTATAAAAACTGCAGATTGGATAATAGATATGGGACCTGACGGCGGTGATAAAGGTGGCGAAATTTTATTTCAGGGGTCACCAGAAAATCTAGCAAAACAAAAAAATAGCTATACCGCTAAATATTTAGAAAAAATTTTATATAAAAAATATTCACAAAAAATAGCTTAAGGAGTTGAGTCAATAACTTCATTCCAATCTCTTTTTATATTTGTTAATAAAATAAAAGGTGAAGCTATATAAATAGAAGAATAGGTACCTACAACCACGCCCCAAATCATTGCAAAAGAAAAACCTTTTAGAATTTCTCCTCCAAAAAAATAAATTGCGATTAGAGCTAATAATGTTGTTCCAGAAGTTTTTAATGTTCTAGATAATGTTTCATTAATAGAGTTGTTTATTAATTCTTGTAAATTCATTTGATCATCTTTTTTTAGGTTTTCTCTAATTCTGTCATAAATAACCACGGTATCATTCATAGAATAACCAACGATAGTTAAAATAGCTGCGATGATAGAAAGGTTAAATTCAAAACTTAATAGACTAAATACTCCAATTGTTAATGTCACATCGTGAAATAAAGCAATTACAGAACCAAGACCAAACTGCCATTCAAATCTAAACCATATATAAATAAGCATTAAAACTATAGACAATAAAACTGCATAAGAACCTGCTTTTGAAAGTTCGTCACTAACTTTTGGTCCTACAACTTCTACTCGTCTAAAATTTAATTTCGTTGAAAGATCTTTTTCTAAAGAAGATTTCATATTTTCAATAAAATTATTATCTGTCCCTTTTTTTTCAAAAATAATTAAAAATTCTTTATCACTTCCAAATTCTTTAACTTTAGTGTCTCCTAAATTATATTTTGCTAAGTTTGATCTTATTTTTTCAGTTGAAACTTTTTGTTCTAATTTGACCTCGATAACCGTTCCTCCCTTAAAGTCTATTCCTAGATTTAAACCCTTAAAAAAAAATAAAAGAAAAGAACAAATAATTAATATTAAAGATAAAAAAATAAATTTCTTATAGTGTAATAAAAAGTTGTATTGCTTTTGGTAAATATTAAAAATCATATGCTTATATAATTATTTTTATGGTTTTTAAGATAGACAGAAACAAAAAGCCTACCAACCGTATATGTAGTAAATAAGGAAGTTATAATACCTATACTTAACGTTACTGCAAAACCTTTGATTGGACCTGTTCCAATAAAATATAAAACAAAAGCTGAAATTAATGTTGTAATATTCGCATCTAGTAAAGTTGTTAATGCTCTTTTATAACCAGCCTCAACAGCAATATAATTGTTATTTTCTATTTTAATTTCCTCTCTAATTCTTTCATAAATTAAAACGTTTGCATCAACTGCCATTCCAATCGTCAATACAATACCAGCTATACCTGGCAAAGTAAGTGTGGCTTCTAGGATGCTTAAAGTAGAAATTAATAAAACAATATTTAGAAATAAAGAGAGGTTAGCAAATATACCAAAAATCTTATAATTAATTATCATATATAATACCACGAGCACAAACCCGACAATCAAAGAAATAATTCCTTTATCAATACTATCCTTACCAAGATCTGGACCAACAGATCGCTCTTCAATTATTTGCAATGGCGCAGGTAGAGCTCCTGAGCGTAAAAGAATTGCTAAATTATTTGCTTCTGCAGGTGTAAAATTTCCTGAGATTTGACCGTTGCCAGTAGTAATTGCATCTCGGATAACAGGCGCGCTTACCACTTCATTATCGAGAACAATTGCTAAGTTTCTACCAATATTATTTTTTGTAAAGTAAGCAAATTTTTTTGCTCCATAACTATCCAGCTTAAATGTAACTAGTGGAGAACTATTTATATTGTCAAATCCAGGTTGGGCATCAACCAAATTTTCTCCCGAAATGATAATTTTTTTTTCAACGACATATTTTTCAGATTTATTTTTTCCCGTTAAATTTTCATAACCAAATTCATCTTTGTTATTGTTTGCTAAAAATCTAAAAGTAAGTTTAGCTGTTTTCCCAATCAATTTTTTTATTTCACTTGGATCTTTTAATCCAGGAAGCTCAACTAAAATTCTACTGTTTCCTTGTGAGATAATATTTGGTTCTTTAGTTCCTATTTGGTCTATTCTGTTTCTAATAACCTCAAGAGATTGTTCTATAGAATTTTTTTTAACTTGATCAAAAAATGCTTGGGTAAATTCTAAATTAATAGATTTTTGATTAGAACTAACTAAATATTCTTTATTATTTCCGGATATTGAAATATTCAATTCTGAACTGTTTAATAATTTAATAACCTGGTTTTTATCAGTGTCTTTTACATCAAAAATAATTTCTTTATCTGTAGTTTTAAAATTTGAATAAGAAATTTTTTCAGATCTTAATTTTTTACTTATATCTGTAATTTTTAATTGAAACTTTTGTGATACTACTGGCTTGATATCTGCTTCTAACAATAAATAAGAGCCTCCTTGAAGATCAAGTCCTAGATTTAGTTTTTTACTAGGAAAATATTTTAAATCTTTGTCAAAAAAATTAGGAATTATAAAAAGGAAGCCTAGAAGTACAATAAAAGAAATAAATAATATTTTTAGCTTCGAAAAATTGAGCACTTATTTTTTTGGCTCTGTTTTGCCGACAACTTGAGAAATCGAAGACTTAACTACTTTTACAACAACATTATCAGAAAGTTCGACATCGAGTTTATCTTCATCGTACACTTTGATAACTTTTCCAATTAGACCACCGCCTGTAACGATTGTATCGCCTCTTGATAATGCTGAAAGCATAGCTTTATGATCTTTAATTCTTTTTTGCTGTGGTCGAATAAGCAAAAAATAGAATATAACAAATATCACTATCAAAGGTATAAACTGACCAAAAGATTTAGGATCCATAGCGCGCTTTTTAAACTATCTAAAAATAATCTACAATAAAAATTTTAAACAATTTTATAGTTTTTAATTTTTTGTGAGATTGGCATTTTTGAAAGAAATTCATTTTCTATATTCATAACAAAGTAATCAGTAAGCTCTTTGTCAGTAAAATTAAGAATTTCTTCAAAATTAATAATTTCAGATTCGTTTAAAGTTAAATAATTTTTTTTAAAAAAACCGCCTAACAATAGATCCATTTCCTTAGTCCCTCTATGGTTAGATCTATAAAGCAATTGTTTTAATAAAAACTCATTCTTATCCATATAAATTTATAATATAAAAATATTAATAACTTTTTAATGAAAAATTCTATATTTGAAAACATAGACAAGATCAAAGGTATTGGTCCTAAAATTAAAAAAAAATTTGAAGAAAAAAATATATTTAATAAGATTGATTTGTTACTGAACCTACCGATTGGTTCAATTGATAGAAGATTTTGTCCAAAATTAGATCAACTAGAGGTTGGTAAAATCAGTACTATTTTCGTAAAGGGAATAAGGTATCAATTTCCCCGAATAAGAAACCTGCCAAATAAAGTTATATGCGAAGATCAATTTGGAAAAATTGATATAGTTTTTTTTAATTCAAGGGAAAGTTATATCAAACAAATTATTCCATTGAACCAAGAAGTAGTTATTAGCGGTAAAGTTAATTTGTACAAAAATAAATATCAAATAACCAATCCTGATTATGTTCAGTTGGTTGAAAGTAATTTTGATATTAAAAAAATTATGGCAAAATATTCTAATATTACAGGTGTTTCTGAAAAAACCTTACAAAAAATTTATATAAATGAATCTTCAAATATAGAAAAAATTGACGAATGGCATGACCAAAGATTTTTAGAAAAAATGTCATGGTTAAATTGGAACGAATCCCTAAAAAGACTTCACAATCCAGAAAATATTAATGATATCGATAAAAATTCTATATACTTTGAAAGATTAGCGTTTGATGAAATATACAGCAACTTAATCATTTTTAATGAAATCAAGAAAAGATTAAAAAAAATAACAAAAGTACCAAAAAAAATTAATGAAGAAATTGTTTTAAAAATTCTCCAATCTTTAAATTTTACTTTAACAGATGATCAAAAAGAAGTTTTGGCAGTAATTAAAAAGGATCTATCTTCTGATAAAAAAATGTTAAGGGTTTTACAAGGAGATGTAGGGTCTGGCAAAACTATTGTTTCATTAATATCGGCGGCTATGATTATCAGCAACAATAATCAAGTAGCGCTAATGGTACCAACAGAAATTTTAGCTAATCAACACTATAATTTAATAAAAAAAATTTTACATTTTTCAAAAATAAAAGTTGATCTACTTACAAGTAAATTAACTATGAAAGAGCAAAATTCTCTTAAAAAAAAAATAGAAGATGGTGAAACAAATTTTATAATTGGAACACATTCATTATTTCAAGATAAAATAAAATTTAAACAATTAGATTATATAATAATAGATGAACAACATAAATTTGGAGTTCAACAAAGAATTAATTTATCTACCAAAGGCAACGATGGCACTGATGTATTGCTCATGTCAGCTACACCGATACCAAGAACGCTCATTCTTACAAAATATGGGGACATGGATATTTCAACAATAAAAAATAAGCCATTTAAAAATAAAACTTTAACAATTCTAAAACCAGAAAACAAATTAGATGAAGTTATATCATTTATAAAAAAAAAAATTGAAATAGGAGATCAAGTATACTGGGTTTGCCCTATCATTGAAGAAAGTGAAATTTTAAAAGTTAACTCTGTTACTAAAAGATTTGATTATCTTTTAAAAAATCTAAATGTAGAAATAAATTTTATTCATGGACAATTAAGCAAAGAGGAAAAAGATAAAATAATGAGTAATTTTATTAACAATAAAACAAAAATTTTATTATCTACAACGATAATTGAAGTAGGAATTGATAATCCTAACGCAAATACCATGGTGATTGAAAATTCAGAAAGATTTGGATTATCACAGCTTCACCAGCTTAGAGGACGAATTGGAAGATCAGGAAAAGAAGCTCATTGTATCCTACTTTATTCTAACAATATTTCAGAAACTGGAAAAAAAAGAATAAAAATCATGAAAGAGTCTAATGATGGTTTTTATATTTCGGAAGAAGATTTAAAGTTAAGAGGATTTGGAGATATAATCGGCACAAAACAGTCTGGTGAAAAAGACTTTACTATTGCCGATCCATTATATCATCAACATTTATTTGAAATTGCACAGTCCGAAATAGAAACTAATAAACAGTTTAATATTTCAAGATATGAATTATTGTTAAAAATTTTTAAAAAAGATCAAATATTAAATATTATTGATACTGGTTAGATTTTTTATAGCCAATACCCAATTCAAATTCTGTTAACCTTTTATAGATTGATCTGAGTTCAGTTATTGTTGTCCAATTATGTGTGAATAAAGCAAAACTATTATGCACTCTTTGAAAAGCATTGGATACTTGAACTATCAAGCCTAACGTTATTGCTCCCGTAAATAACCCAGGGGCCATAATTACATAAGGAACTATAACCATAAATTGATCGTAAATATTTACCCAAATATCAAAATATCCATAATGAAGAAATAACCTATGATAGTTAAATTTTATACCAGTAAATAACTGAAATAACGTATCTGGTTTTGAATAATTTACTCTATCGTCTTCACCGTAAACTAATTCTTTTCTAAACTTTGCTTCAACTACTTGATTATTATATTCAAGACCTGGTAGTTTAATACCGACTATCCAACTTATACATAAACTTCCAAGGCTAGTTAAAAAAGCAACCCATACAAGAGAGCCTGGTATTTGTTTTAAAAAATCTATTTCTACTTGTTTGGATAAAGTCCATAAAATTGGAGTAAAAGCAATAAGAGTCATAATAGCACGAACTATTTGCAGACCTAGTGTTTCTACAATTTTAGCAAACCTCATTGTATCCTCTTGAATTCTTTGTGCAGAGCCCTCTACTTTGGAGCTATTACTTGTCCAAACAGGAATATAATCAAAGGTCATGGCTTCTCTCCATCTAAATGCATAAAGACGGGTAAAGTAAGATGTTAAGGTTGCAAGAATAACGTAAGGTAAAGCGAGATAAATAAATTCTACAATTTTATCCCAAAAAATTGAAATGTTATTTTCTGTTGGTTTTTGTAGTACATCATAAAATCCTTTGTACCATTCATTAATTTTAACAGTTATTGTGACTTGAATAAGTAGAGAAAATATTAAAAATAAACCCCCGCCCCATGCCCATAGGAACCATTTTCTATTTAAAAAAAAACTACGAAACATTTATTTAAGATAAAAAATTATCCGCATAGGACTTTATAATTTGCTTAGAATTTTTTGGCTCGACTACTTCAAAGTCAATTTTATTATTTTTAGCATAAAGAATAGCTTCTTCTTTTGAATCAAATTCTAACTTTACTTGTGATTGAGTATCATCAGACGAAATCCATCCCATTAAATGTTCATTAAAGACATTTTTTGAAATAAATTCTAAGATCCATTTTTTATTTTTTGCTTTGCCAGACTGCATTGCAGTTTTGCTTGGAATATATATTTTAGCTTTTTTCATATCTTTTTTTTTTAATGGTCGGGGCAGCAAGATTTGAACTTGCGACCCTCTGGTCCCAAACCAGATGCGCTACCAGGCTGCGCTATGCCCCGA
>JAYQRG010000015.1:0-17553 GCA_038146245.1 Candidatus Pelagibacteraceae bacterium
GAGGTTTGAAGCGATATGTTTTCTAAAAACTCTGTTAAGTTATTATAATTTTTCATAGAATTTCTAAGTTCTTTTAAGTTTTCTAATTTAGATTCAGATTCTGGAGTTTTTTCATTTACTAGCATAGTTGTGTAACCAGATTCATCTAAAACTCTCTCAAGTAAAACAATATGATTTTCTTTTTTTGATAAGTTTTGCCATGACAATATATTTGTTAAAAAAGTTTTTAAGCTTGAAGAGGCTTGGGGTTTTAATAAATTATCTTTTAAAATTTCTTGTGACGCATTAAATAAAGATACATTTTTATCTCTAGCTAACTCATGAATTTTTTTTAATGAGGTTTCGCCTATAGATCGTTTTGGAACATTGATGATTCTATCAAAAGCAAGATCATCACTAGTTTGATTTATTAACCGAAGGTAACAGAGCGCATCTTTAATTTCAGCCCTATCATAAAACTTTAATCCCCCAACTATCCTATAAGGTAATCCAATTTTTATAAAACGATCTTCAAACTCTCTGGTTTGAAAAGCAGCTCTAACAAGAATAGTAATGGAATTGAGCTTATAACTTTTTAAAAGATCATTTTCAATAATGTCAGAAATTCCAATAGCTTCATTATAACCATCTTGATAAGAGGTAATTTTAATTTTATTTCCATCTTCTAAATCGGACCAAATTTTTTTTCCCAATCTTGATTTATTATGATCAATAAGTGAGACTGCAGCATTTAGAATGTTTTTGGAAGATCTATAATTTTGTTCTAGTTTAATTATTTTTGTATTTTTAAAGTTTTTCTCAAAATCTAAGATGTTTTTAACCTCTGCACCTCTCCAGCTATAAATAGATTGATCGTCATCTCCAACTGCGCAAATATTTGAACTTTCCGACGCTAATAAATTTAACCATAAATTTTGTATGTAATTAGTATCTTGAAATTCATCTACAAGAATATATTTAAAACTATTTTGATATATTTTTTTTATATCTTCATAATTTTTAAAAATAGTTACTACGTGTAATATTAAATCTCCAAAATCAACACAGTTTATTATTTTAAGTTTTTGCTGATAAACTTTGTATATTTTTTTTGCATTATTATGACTCCAATTGTCTTTAGGTACATTTACTTCGTTTGGCAAAAGACCTTTATTTTTCCATTGATCAATTAAATATCCAATGAGCTTAGGTGGATTTTTTTTAATGTCTATATTTTCGCTTTCTAAAATGTCTTTAATTAATTTTATTTGGTCTAAAGTATCGATAATAGTAAACGATGGCTTTAAGCCTACAGCCTCCGCATGTCTTCTTAAAATTTTATTACATATAGAATGGAAAGTACCAAGCCAGGGAAATGAAACTGATTTTGAGGATACTTGATGTAAAATCCTTTCTCTCATTTCATTTGCAGCTTTATTAGTAAATGTGACACATAATATTTGCTGTCCAAAACATTTTTTAGTCTCAATTAAATAAGCAACTCTATTAGTTAAAACTTTTGTTTTTCCTGATCCGGCACCAGATAAAACTAGCAGAGGTCCCTCAGTAGTAGTGACGGCCAGTTTTTGTTGATTATTCAATGAATTTAAATAATTAAAAGACATTATTTCTTTGAAAGTTTAAGCATTTTATTTAACACACAGCAAAATATGAGAAAAATAAAAAATTTTAAGTTGTTAATATCATTAACTGTATTTTTTTTTATAGCTACTATTTTTTTTACTATTCCATTTTTATTAAATTTTAATGACAAAAAAGAAGCGTTAGAAAAAATTTTAAAAAATAACTTGAAATATAATGCTGAAATTAAAGGAGATATTAAATATTCACTTTATCCATTCATATCTATCAAAGCAACAAACGTTCACATAGAAGATAAAGAAGAAAAAAGTATTTTAGAAAATATTTACTTTCAAACAAATATTTTTGATATTTATAATAAAACTTTAAAATCATCCTCGCTTTTATTAGAAAAAGGACAATTTCTAATCAATAAAAATTTTTTTAACGAATCTGAACAGGATTTTTTAAAAGTATCATTTACCAATTTAGATTTAAGATTTGTAAATAAAAATAAGAATTTTTTAATCAATGATACTAATGGTTATTTAAAATTAAAAAAAAATAAAATTACTCAAGCTAAAATACAAAGTAAACTCGGGGAAGTACCTTTTGAAATCAAGTATAAAAATGAGGAATTGAATGTTGAATTCGAAAAAATTAATTTAAAATTTAAATTTAAAGATTTCCTCAGTGAAAAAAAATTTTTTACATTAAGCTATAATAGTTTTCCTTTATTTTTAGGATTAAATAAAATTTTTACAGAAGGTGAGTTTTTAGAAAAAGAAAAAAATATTAAATTTATTTCAAAAAAATTTGATAGTAATTTATTTGATGGAAATCTTGAAATAGATATCATTACGGATCCTCTATTATCTATTAATTTAAATGGTATTTTTAACGATGCTAGATTTGATAAAGTTTTATCCAAAGATTTTATTAATTTCTTAAAAAACGATTTTTCAAAGATATCTAGTTTTATGGATTTAAATCTATCTTTAAAATTTTCAAATATTCGTTTTTTTAAAAAATTATTCAGTTCGGCAAATCTTAATTTAAAATTCCAAAATGGAGACACAAATATAGATCAAGCCTCTTTTTTATCAGATGAAAATCAGCTTTTTATATCGGGAAGAAATGTAAACTATGAAAAAGATAATCTTTATTTTTATAATTTTAATTTTAAAACCATAAATTTAAAAAAAATTTGTTATGATTTTTGTAATAATAAATCTTTTATCGAACAAATTTCACAACAAAACTATGAAATTAAATCGCGTGGAATTTTTAATTTAAATAAAGCTAAGATTACAGTTGAAGAACACCAAACACTCGATGATTATAAAGATGATAGGTTAAATCAAATTACTAACAATTTAAATAATAAAGTTTTTAAAGGTGATTTAAATAACTTATTTGATATTTCGAAATATTTTTTAATTTATTAATTAGGATGAACCATTTTTTTTGGGTTCATGATTTTTATATATTCCTCTTCAGTAACTAATCCAGTTTTTAAAGTTTCTTCTTTTAAAGTTGTTCCATTTTTATGTGCGGTCTTTGCAATTTTACTTGCATTATCATATCCAATTTTTGGAGATAATGCTGTGACTAACATTAACGATTCATTTAAAAGTTGATTAATTCTTTTTTTATTCGCTTTGATGCCTTTCACACAATAATCTACAAAGCAATTTACGGAGTCAGATATTAAATCGATCGATTGAATGATGTTGTAAGCTATTAAAGGTTTGAAAACATTTAGTTCAAAATGTCCATGAGAACCTGCCATAGTAATTCCATTATGATTGCCAATGACTTTTACACAAACCATAGTGATGGCCTCACACTGAGTTGGGTTTACTTTGCCTGGCATAATGGATGATCCAGGTTCATTTTCAGGAAGTATAAGTTCACCATAACCTGCTCTAGGACCCGAACCTAAAAATCTTATATCATTTGCAATTTTCATTAACGCAACAGAGGTAGTATTTAAAGTACCAGAGAAGTTAACTATAGAATCATGAGCTGCTAATGCTTCAAATTTATTTTTAGCAGTATGAAATGGAAGTCTAGTTATTTTTTTTATTTCGTGAGCTATTTTTTTATCCCATCCTTTTTTTGTATTAATTCCAGTACCTACCGCCGTTCCACCTTGTGCCAATGGATAAATTTCAATTAAAGCTCTACGAATTCTTGCTAAACATTTTGATATTTGCATATGGTAACCTGAAAACTCCTGTCCCAAAGTGAGAGGAGTTGCATCCTGCAGATGAGTTCTTCCGATTTTAACAATGTTTTTAAATTCATTCATTTTTTTTGCTAGAGCTTTTTCTAATTTTTCTATGGCAGGTATTAATTTTCTATTTGCTTGCATGCCAATGGCAATATGCATAGCTGTTGGAAAAGTATCGTTAGTAGATTGTGATTTATTTACGTGATCGTTTGGGTGTACTGGTTTTTTACTACCCAGTTTACCTCCCAAAATTTCTATAGCTCGGTTTGAAATAACCTCATTTACATTCATGTTTGTTTGTGTTCCTGAACCTGTCTGCCATACTTTAAGAGGAAAATGTTCGTCTAACTTTCCCTTGATTACTTCATCTGCAGCTTTTTGAATGGCTTTCGAGACTTTAATATCTAAATCTTTATTTTTAAAATTAACGATAGCAGCAGCTTTTTTAACAATTGCAATCGCATGGATGATTTCAATTGGAACATTTGACTTTCCAATGCTAAAATTTTTTAAAGATCTTTGAGTTTGCGCGCCCCAGTATTTTTCAGTAGGGACTTTAATTTTACCAAAGCTGTCTGACTCTATTCTAAATGACATTTAAATTAAGTAACAAAATATTCTATATATACTAAAATTATAATTTCAACGAAAGTATTATAGCTAAATTTTTATTAAATTAGCTATACTTTTTAGGCATTGTAGATTGTTAAATAGATTAAAAGTAAAACAAATAAATTTAACCCTAAAAGAACTGGAATTTTAAAAATTGAAAATAAACTATTTTTCTTTGTTTCAATTTCGTAAGGATTGATCTTGGCTAATTGTATAGAGTTTATTTTTTTCATTTTATTTATTGGTCTAGTATTTCCAGAGCTCTTTTTAAAAGAACTTTAGCTTCAGTCCTATTATTTTCTTCAATTAGTTTTTTTGCATCCGTTTCCAATTGTTTAACATCATTAAATTCTTCTTGAGATAATTGTTTTGATATTTCTAGCTTGCTATCGATTTCTTCGATTAATGATTGAGAGTTATCGTTTAAACTTAAATAAGTTGATACGATTCCAACGGTAACCAGAACTAATAAATATTTTTTCATACAAATACATATAAATTCTAATTTTTACCTTTTCTGATCTAAAATATGTCGAAAAAAAGGAAGTAATAAATCAGGACGTGTTACACGTCCTGATTTAATTTATGATAATTAGCCTAATTTTTTGAGTGCTTCGTTAAGAAGTTTTTCAGACCCAGGGTGATCTCCAGCTTTATGTGCTGCCTCACCTTTGGCTCTTAAATCTTTTACTGACTTTAAAGCTTCAGCTGATAATTTAGAAGTTGCCAATTTTTCATCTACTTTTTTCATTAATATTGGGCAAGATCCAGCTAAAGAAATAGAAGTTAGTAAAAAGTACGAAATAATAAATACTAATACTTTTTTCATATTTTATCTCTTTTGTTAGATTTAAAGCTTGAGTACTCTAGAAATTTGGACAAAATCAATATGTGAATTAACCAAGCTTTTCTAATAGTTCTTTTAGTAATTTCTCAGATTCTTTGTGATCCCCAGCTTTATGAGCTTCTTCAGCTTGGATTCTGGTATTTCTAATTTCATTGATTTGATCTTTAGATAAGTTTTTCGACTCATCTAAAATTTCATCTACCTCTTTCATTAAAATAGTACAGGTATCGGCATAAGCTGTATTTAAAATAAAAAAGGATAACAAAACTATGATTAGTTTTTTCATAGATTTAATTAAATTCTAAATTTCAATTAAGTCAATTAATTGTTTTTAGCTTTTGAGCGCTTGATTTAAATCTTCTTTTAAATCGTCAATATTTTCAAGACCAATAGATAATCTTATGAAATTTGGAGTAATTCCAAGCGCTAATCTTTCTTTATCTTCTAATATTCTATGAGTTGTGGTTGTAGGGTGTGTTACTAGTGATTTAGTATCTCCTAAGTTGTTAGAAATATCAAATATATTTAAGCTATTAATAACTTTGAAGGCATTGTTTTTATCACCCTTAATTTTAAAACTAACCATAGTTCCACCTTTAGATTGCTGTTTTTTTGCAATATCTTTTTGTTCAAAAGAATCTAAAAACGGATAAAAAACTTTTTCAACTTTAGGATGCTTTTCTAAAAATTTTGCTATTTCAAAAGCATTATCAGATTGAGCGTTAACTCTTAATTTAATTGTCTCCAAACCTTTAAGCAAAGCCCAAGCATTAAATGGACTAATGCATGGTCCTGTGTGTCTTAAAAAAGGTTTTAGCACTTCTTCTTTAAATTTTTTAGAAGAAAGCACTGCTCCACCCATAGTTCTTCCTTGACCATCGATATGTTTAGTTCCTGAATAAACAATAATATCTGCACCAAGCTTTTGCGGCTTTTGTAATACTGCGGATGCAAAAATATTATCTACAATAGAGATAACATGATGTTTTTTTGCTATTTGACTAACTTTTTCTATGTCAATAATTTCTAAACAAGGATTAGAAGGTGTCTCATAGAAAAAAACTTTTGTATTTTTCTTAATCGCTTTAGTCCACTCACCAATATTTTTACCATCAACAAAGGTAACTTCGATACCAAATCTTGGTAAAATATTTTTTATAATCTCTCTACAAGAGCCAAATAACGCTGAAGCAGATACTACATGATCTCCATGTTTAAGCTGACAGAGCATAGAAGCAAATACTGCGGCCATACCACTTGCTGTCGCAAAACAAGCTTCAGAGCCATCTAATAGAGCAAGTCTTTGTTCAAAAGCTTCAATAGTAGGATTGGCATATCTTGTATATTGATAACCAGTTTCTTCTCCTTTGAAAATAGCTTCTGCTTGTTCTGCACTATCGTAAACGTAGCCAGAAGTTAAAAAAAGAGCTTCAGAAGTTTCTCTGAAATTACTTCTTTCTAAACCGCCTCGTATTAAATTTGTTTCTTCTTTTTTTTTAGACATAGTTACTTAATTAAGATTTTCTTAACTCCTTTGCAGCATCCACCATTTTTTTTAAAGCGTCAATGGTTTCAGACCAACCTCTAGTTTTTAAACCACAATCTGGATTAACCCAAATTCTACTTGGATCAATTTGTTTTGAAGCTTTAAGTATCAAATCTTTCATTTCCTCTTTTGAAGGAACACGCGGAGAGTGAATATCATATACTCCTGGTCCTATTTCATTAGGATACTTGAATTTTTCAAAAGTTTTTAAAAGTTCCATTCTTGATCTTGAAGTTTCAATAGAAATTACATCCGCATCTAGTGCAGCAATAGAATCTATAATATCTTCAAATTCTGCATAACACATGTGAGTATGAATTTGTGTCTCATCTTTTGCAACTGAAGCAGATATTTTAAAACATTCTACAGACCATTTAAGATATTCTTTCCAATCTTTTTTCTTTAAAGGAAGACCTTCTCTTAAAGCTGGTTCATCAATTTGAATCATTCGAATGCCATTTTTTTCTAAATCTTCGACTTCATCACGAATAGCAAATGCTATTTCTTGAGCCGTTGATTTTCTTGGCTGATCATCTCTAACAAATGACCATTGTAAAATGGTAATTGGTCCAGTTAACATACCTTTAACAATAGATTGTGTTTGTTTTTGTGAAAACTTCGACCATCTAACTGTCATAGATTGAGGTCTAGATACATCTCCAAAAATGATCGGTGGTTTTACACAACGAGAACCATAGCTTTGTACCCATCCGCTAGAGGAGAATGTAAATCCTTTTAATTGTTCACCGAAATATTCAACCATATCATTTCTTTCGAATTCACCATGAACAATTACGTCTATTCCAAGCTCTTCTTGTTTTCGGATTGTCTCCACAGTTTTTTGTTCTAGGAAACTTTCATAATCTTTTAATGACAATTCACCTTTTTTAAACTTCGCTCTTGCTTGCCTTACATCTGTGGTTTGAGGAAAAGACCCAATAGTCGTTGTAGGATATTTAGGAAGTTTAAATATATTTCTTTGAATTGAAGACCGATCAGAATATTTAGATTTTCTATTAGTAATTTTTTCGCTAATAGTTTTTAATCTATTTTTTACTGCTAGATCATGTATCAATTTTGAAGTTCTTCTATCTTCAATATCCGATTTGTTTTTTTCAATAAGATCAATACCTTTCTTATCATTTATAAAATGTTTAATGGTTTGAAGTTCCCCAAGCTTTTGTTTAGCAAAAGACAGCCATTTCCTAACTTCTTTTGGCACTTTTGTCTCTAAATCTAGGTCATATGGAGTATGCAGTAATGGGCAGGATGAAGAAATAATAATATCGCCTGATACATTTTTTAAAATTTCAATCTTTTTTTCAAGATCTGCTTTCCAAATGTTTCTTCCATCAATGATACCTAAAGATAAAGTTTTTGTGGATCCTTTTGTATAATTGATGTTGTTTTTACCTCTTACTAGATCAAGATGTACTGCATCTACATCAGAATTAAAAATTTCTTTTTTAATATTTTCTTCTACATCTTCAAAATAAGTAGCAACCAATATTTTTGCTTTAGTAGAAGCAGATTTAAGTTTGTTAAGCGTAGCTCTTATTTTAAATACAGTTTTATCATCTAAATCTTTTACAAAAATAGGCTCATCAATTTGAATCCATTCAGCACCTAGTTCGTTTAATTTTTTAATCGCTTCTATATAAATAGGAACAATTTTATCCAAAAGTTCAATTCTATCAGTTCCATCTGTCGTTTTGGATAATAGTAAAAAAGTAAATGGTCCTATTAATACTGGCTTTGTTATATAACCAGATTCTTTAGCTTCTTTAAATTCATCAAAAGGTTTTTGAGAACTTAATTTAAAGTTTTGATTTTTATTTAGCTCCGGAACTAAATAATGATAATTGGTATCAAACCACTTGGTCATTTCTAATGCTTGAACGTCCAGGTCTTTAGTTTGAGAACCTCTTGCCATTGCAAAGTAAGTTTTTAGATTTACATCTTTACCATCCCACTTATATCTTTCTGGAACAGCCCCAAGTAAACAAATCGTATCTAAAATTTGATCATAAAAAGAAAAATCATTTGAAGAAATTAAATCAATCCCATGATCTTTTTGAGTTTTCCAATTTTGTTTTTTTAAATTAGATGCAACTTTTTTTAAATCTGCTTCTGTAGTTTCTCCTTTCCAAAAGCTCTCCAAAGCTGTTTTTAATTCTCTTTTTGGCCCAATTCTTGGATATCCAATTGTAGCTGTTTTAATCATATTGTTTTTTCTCCATTTTTGTTTTTGTTTAATTTTTTTTCATTAAGAAAGTCTTTATGGGACTGTAGTCGTGTACAAACCGCATAACTTAATTCATATTTATTCAAAGTATAAAAATGAAATTCTTTGATACCTTCTTTTTGAAGGTTTTTAACTAAATCACTTGCTAAACTTGCTCCGATCATTTGTTGCACCTCTGGTGTTTCTTCTAATCCATCAAATTCTTTTTCAATCCAATTTGGGACTGAGGTTTTACACTTATCGCTAAAATTTTTCACTCTTTTATAATTTTGAATGGGCATAATTCCAGGTATCAATTGTGTTTGAATTCCTGCTTTTTTTACTTCATCACGGTAACGTAAGAAAATATCTTTATCAAAAAAAAATTGTGTTATAATTTTATCAGCACCCGCATCCACTTTTCTTTTTAAATTTTCTATATCTGCTTTTTTATCTTTAGAGTCCGGATGTATTTCTGGATAACCAGCAACAGCAATATCAAAATTCTCTAATTTTTTTAATCCAGCCACCATATCAGCTGCATTTTTATATCCTTGAGGGTGTGGTTTATATTTTTTCCCTTCCACTCTTACATCACCTCGCAAAGCTACAATTTTTTTAACTCCTTTTTCGTACCAACCTAAAGCTAAATCATTAATTTCTTCTTTAGACATATCTACACAAGTAAGATGTCCAGCCACAGGAACTTTAGAAAGTTTATTAATTTTTTTAACGAAGGTATCTGTTTTTAATCTTTCTCCACCGCCAGCACCAAAAGTAACCGAGAAAAATTGGGGATCAAAACTTTCTAATTTTTTGATACTCTTCCAAACAGATTCCTCAGCTAAACCATCTTTAGCTGGAAAAAACTCAAAGCTTAATTTCAAATTTTCACTCATAAATAATCTCAATTTATCCAGTGATTTTTATTGATTTCAAAAAAAAACCACCGGCTAAAGCGGTGGTTGCATATCGCTTTAGCAGTATATTTTAAGCGCCCGCAATTTGATAGAAATCGGCGCTGCAGTCTTTATATAAAAGAACCATAAAAAGTCAAATTTAAATCTAATTTTTTTTATTCAAATCTCGAATTGTGGCAATGGCGACAAACCAATAAAAACGTAATTTATTAAAAATTCCTTTTTTATTTTTTAATAAATAATATTCCGATAGCCCACATTCTGTTTTTATAAACTTCTTAATTTTTTCACTCATTTTTTAACTTTCTCATAAATTTTTTTTATAATCAAAGGAAACAAGCCAATTAAAGATAGAGATAGAATTATTTTTAAACTTAAAATTTCAGACACTGACTGAATATTTCCTAATTGCACACCTGCATTAATAAAAATGATAGTTGCTGGTAACATTCCTATTTGTGAGATTAGATAAAACTGCTTTAAAGTCATTTTCGTAAGGCCAAATACCAAATTGATAATAAAAAATGGAAAAACTGGTGAAAGCCTTAAAAAAAGTAAATAGTAATTTCCTTCTTTATCAATTCCTTGGTTAATTTTATTTATATATTTAGAAAATCTTTTTTGAACATAATCTCTTAAACTATATCTAGATAGACTAAAACAAAGGGAAGAACCAATCGTGCTTGCAAATGAAGTTAAAATTAATCCTGGGATAAATCCAAATAAAGCACCCGCAAGTAAAGTTTTAAAAATTGCAATGGGAAGGGCAAAAGCTGTAACTAAAATATAAATTATAAAAAAGGAAATATAATAAAGTAAGTAATTTTCTTGAATTAAGTTTAATAAAATTGATTGTTTTTCTTTTAAAAGAGCTAAGCTAAAATATTTTCCAAAATCGAAAAAAAAACCAAGAAGAAAAATCCCAAACAAAACAAAAATAATAATGATTTGAGTAATTTTTTTATTTATTAGCTGCAACTGGATCCTCCCAAAACACAAAACTTAGAACAGTGAGGATGATTTAAATAAATTTTTTTAAAAGAACCTTTTAAAGTATTACCTAAATTAAATTCTTTTTCATAAGGTAGTAGGGTGCAAGCTATAACGCTTGGTTGTTCAGATCCTTTTTCTTTTACTATCATTCTAGATGAGGAACACATGATCGTTGATGGATCTTTTTTTAATATATTCCAACATTCTGTTGTAATTTCTGCGGTATCTTGTTTTGTATCCATCTCTGCAAAAGTTACTAATTCTTTTTTAGAGAGGTGGTTAACGGATAATTTATTTTCTTTAATAAACTTTTCAAATTTTAATCTAGTTTCTTCTTCTGTCTCCCCCCACATTAATCTAGTTGCTAAATAATAATTAAACTGATTATTTTCTAACCATTGTAATCCCTCTATCATAGGATCCCAAGTATTAGGACCTCTTACCTCTTCATGTTTTTGTTTTGTATAATGGTCAATAGAAACTCTAATTTTTAAACAAAGGTGGTTTAATTTTAAAAGCTCTTCCTTTTGGTTCATCATGGGTTTCATTGCATTTGTTAAAACCAACGTTTCAAAACCGTGAAGAAGAGAATACTGAATCATTTTAAAAATATCTTTATTCATAAAAGGTTCACCTCCAGTAAAACCAATTTCTTCCGTACCATAATTATTTTCAATGGACTCATTGATGAATTTTTTAAACTCATCAAAAGAAAGGTAGCTTAAAATGTCGTTTTTAGGGCTTGATTCAATATAACAATTTTTACAAGTTAAGTTGCAAAGTGTTCCTGTGTTAAACCATAATGTTTTAAGTTTTGTAGCTTCAACATAAGCTCTATTTTTTCCATCTAAAGTTTTAAGAGGATTTTTAAATTTGTTTGGATCTAAAGTTTTCATAGAATAATTTCATATATAAATAATAAAGTTTAATGTAGTTAGCTATTAATGGAAATTGTAAATTTTACGCCACTATCTGCTTTGTTAGGTGGCGTTTTAATAGGGATATCTGTTTTATTTTTCTTACTTTTTAATGGAAGAGTAACAGGCATTAGCGGGATTTTATCAAACCTTTTTTTATCTTCTGAAAACCGAACTAGTAATTTTTTATTTATTTTAGGGTTAATTTTAGGCCCTTTTTTATTCCAAACTTTTTCAAATCATAAAATAGAGTTTCATATCACCAGTTCTTTACCTTTATTAATCATAGGGGGACTTTTGGTTGGAATAGGAACTAAGCTTGGAAGTGGATGCACAAGTGGCCATGCAGTATGTGGTCTTGCGAGATTTTCAAAAAGATCCATGCTTGCAACAGCGATTTTTATGATCGCTGGAATATTAACAGTTAAAATTATGAGCTTCTTTTAATGAGAAACATGGTTTCTTTAATTTCAGGACTTATCTTTGGATTGGGTCTTGCTATTTCTGGAATGATTAATCCAGATAAAGTTTTAGGCTTTTTAAATCTTTTTGGAAAGTGGGATCCTTCCTTAATTTTTGTGATGATCGGAGCACTAGTTATTAGCGTTCCTGCTTTTACTTTTATCAAAACTAAAAACAAACCCATTTGTGAAAATAGTTTTTCTCTTCCTACCAAAACAGAAATTGATTCAAAATTAATTATTGGTTCTGTAATTTTTGGAATAGGTTGGGGGCTAGTAGGTCTGTGTCCGGGTCCAGCAATTGCTTCAATGACATTAATGAACACCTACTCAATTATTTTTGCTGGATCGATGATTTCAGGTTTTGTTTTTACAAAAATAGCTTTGAATTAATTTAAAAAGTTTTTTTTCAAATACCATCCCAAATATAGGCCAATTGAACAAAAAATTAAAAATACCCATCCAGATAAAGATGCTGCCATTATGCCTGATAGTAAATTTCCAACTGTACAGCCAAGTGCAATCATTGCTCCAAAGCCCATAAAAATACCACCTACAAAAGAATTTCTAATTTCTACAAAGCTTGGAATTTGAATTCTAAAATCTTCAGAAAAAACAGCAGAGACAAACGACCCCATTACTAAACCAAAAATGAATAAACCATTATTGGTCCAAAAAATATTTTTAACTGCCGTGAAGCATCCCCTTAAGGTATCCAAACCTTCTAGACGTCCAGGGGCAATATTAAAATATTCCGAAGTAGTTCTTGCAATATTTCCGATTTCAGCAGTTACTCCTAAAGGAGTAATTCTAAGAAAAGCTAGCGCTCCAATTAATCCAATTAAAATTCCACCTATATAAGTTGGCCATTTAACTTTCCACCAAGAATAATTTTTTTTATCTGAAGTTTTTTTGTGAAACTTAAATAATAATAATACTAAAAATAAAAATATTAAAATTTGCAAAATAACTGATCCAGTATAACCAAGATAATGAGGAAACCATATAACAGGAGCGTTATAGGTAAAATTTAAATAAAAATAATTCCAGGTTTTAAAGGCTAATATAAATCCTAAAATTATTCCTATGATTGAAGGTAAAGAGCTAACCAATCCTTCTCCGAGACGATATAGCTGCGCACTAATACAAGACCCTGCAATCGCCATTCCTATTCCAAAGCTAAAAGAGCCGATTATCAAAACAATACTTACCGGTGAAATATGTGCATTTGGGGGTAGGTTAGGAAACGATGGATCTGTTAGAAAGGCTCCAAAAATAACGTGATATCCTAATGTTCCAATAGCTAAGGATACGATAATACCAATTAAACCTAATGCATTTTTTTTTTCAATAAAATCTCTGCTTATACAATAAAAACAAAATCTACTTTTTTGTAATATTGCTCCAAAGAAAATTCCAAACCACAATGATAAATATAAAATTTCATTTTGTTTAATCGGATCCTGACTATTTAATATCCATACTAGCAAAAATATTAAAGGAACTCCTAAAAAATTTTTGATCCCTGGTAATTTTGCTGAATGTTTCATTAATTTACAAGAATAGCGGAGAATTTAGTGCTCCGCTATTCAGATATTTTTAGATATAAATTAAATTTTTCCCCAGATTGTACCTGATGGATTTGATATTGGATTGCCTACAGAGTTTCCATACTCAGTCCACGAACCATCATAGTTTTTTACGTCATATCCTAAAACTTTTTTTAGAACAAACCATGTATGGCTAGAACGTTCGCCAATTCTGCAATACGTTATGATAGGTTTAGAACCATCTACTCCTGCAGCAGCGTATATTTTTTTTAATTCTGCAGCGGATTTAATTGTTCCATCTTTATTTACGGCCTCACCCCAAGAAACATTTACAGCTCCTGGAATATGTCCAGCTCTCACTGAAAGTTCAGGAACACCAGCAGGTGCAAAAATTTTTCCTTGGTACTCAGCTGCTGATCGAATATCAACCAATGCAACATTCGACTTTTTATTAGCAACCGCAACTACATCTGAAAGTCTAGCTCTTAGTGCTAAATTTGTTTTTGTAAGCTTAATATTTCCAGGTTTAACTTTTGTTGCTATTGGAGTTAATGCTTTTTTTTCAGCTTCCCATTTATGTCTGCCACCATCTAATAATTTAACATTTTCGATACCATAAATATCAAAAATCCATGCTGCCCACGCTGCAAACCAATTATTCTTATCACCGTAAAGAATAATTGTGCTGTCTTTATTGACACCTGAGTTTATTAATAATTTTTCTAGTTTATCTTTACTTATAATATCACGGTTAACAGTATCGACTAAATCTGTATGCCATTTAAAGTTAACTGCACCTTCAATATGACCTCTTTCATAAAGACCAGGACTTACGCTTACTTCAATTATTTTTACGTTTTGGTTTTTTATATTTTTTGCTAACCAATCAGTACTTACTAAAAAATTGGATTGGGCAAATGCAATTTGAGTAGTAAATAAAAACGTAATCAAAACTGCAATTTTATTTATTATTTTCATTTTTTTCTCCTATTTGTTTATTTATTTTTTCAAAATTAAAATCATCTAAAATTTTATTCAGATGAAATGATTCAGGATAAATTTCTTTTAGAGAAAACTTTTTATCTACCTCTGCAAAGGAGGCTGGAAACCATGTAATGGTTGCACTTTTAAGTTTTTGTCTACTCTTAATCATTTAATATCCTTTTCACTTTTGTTTCAGTTCGGAAAATTTGCTCGGGTCTTAAAGTTCGCATTAAGGTTAAGGTTCATCCCAAGCCATGTAATCGCAAGGATTACGATAGCTTGAGAGTCCCCTACCGAACGGGCAAATTAGTATATTTTATTCTATAAAACGCAATATATGCAGAAAAATAAGTTAATAATTAGAATATTTTAGTATAAAATTAGAATAAAATACATTATTTAGACTTAATATTAGAAAAATATTCTATGAATGAAACAGATAAGAGAATTTTAAAAGTATTACAAGATAATGCAGATATTCCAATTGCAGAACTTTCTAAAAAAGTAAATTTATCTCCAACACCATGTTGGGCAAGAATTAATAAACTTTACAAGCAAGGTATCATCAAAAAAAAAGTTGCAGTGGTTGACCGTCTAAAATTAAATTTAAATATTGTAGCTTTTGTTCAGATCAGAACTAGTAATCACAATATGGATTGGGCTAGAAGATTTGTGAAAGTAATTCAAGAACTACCAGAAGTAATTGAGTTTTATAGATTGAGTGGAACTGTAGATTATTTATTAAAAGTTTTAGTACCTAGTATTGAAAAGTATGATGAATTTTATAAGAAACTTACAGACCGAATTGATCTAACCGATGTTAACACAAGTTTTTCTATGGAAGAAATTAAACAAACTTCAAGTTTACCTTTAGACTATATTTAATGCTACCAGATAATTATTTATTATTTCTTCAAATTATTTTGTTTATGTTTATCACTCCTGGAGCGCCACGAGTTTTAATTATGTCGCAGTCAATGAACTATGGATTTACCAGAAGTTTATGGACAGCAACAGGAGATATCACTGCAAACACTTTGCAGATGATTTTAGTCTTAATTGGACTTGGTGCTTTAATTAAAATTTTTCCAAATATTGTTTCTATATTTAAATGGGCAGGGATTATTTATATTCTTTACATTGCTTTTGGATACTTAACTTCCAAGACTAAAATAAGCATCACTACTGGAAAGCAAACTAAATCTACAAAAAAACTTTTTATGGATGGTTTCTTTGTTGCTTTTTTTAGTCCAAAGGCGACCACTTTCTTTGTTGCGGTCTTTCCAACATTTATTACTGGAGAAAATTACCTTGTTCATTTTTTTGTTTTATGGATTTCATATGTATCATTAGATTTTTTAACTTTGGCAATTTATTCTAAAATTGCAGAAAAAATAGTAGATACGTTAAAATCAAATGCAGATACAATAAATAAAATTTCTGCCCTTGCACTTTTCATAATTGCTCTCGTAATTGGGTTTAAAGTTTAAGAAGATAGATATTTTTTACAAGACTCAACCATTTTATCTAAAAGTAATTTTAATTGAACAACCTCATCATCTGTAAAGTCAGTAAAAAGTTTATTAGTTCTAATTTTTAATTGCTTAACAAACTCGTTACGAACTTTAAAACCTTTTTCGGTTAATTTAATCTCTTTATATCTTCTATCTTTATTATTTTTTTTTTCATAAGCATATCCATCTTTAATTAATTTTTTTATCGTTCGACTGATTAGAGCTTGATCAGACCAATGAATGGTTTCAATAAATTTTATATTTGTTTTTTTTAAATCTCCGATTACATTAATCATATAAAGTTCCGGCATATTTAAGTTTTTATAAGGTCTAGCTAACCTAGAAAGGTACAATTTGTTTAATCTTGATATTTTATTTATTTTAAAATTTATTGAGGACTGAAAATCTAGATATTCTTTATCTATATTATTTATTTGTATATTCATGCAATTACTGGTTGTTTATTTTTTTCAAAAATAGATGATAAATCATATAATATAATTTGTATTAAGTAATTCAGATAAATAGTACTTTTAAGATTAATAAATTAACTAAGGGGAAGGAAAATAATGATAAAACTATATAAATTTATCATCACTTTAGTTTCTGCTTTTTTCTTAACTTTTGGGATCACAGCTTCAAATGCTGCAGATACAATCGTTCTAGGATCTGCAATTTCTTTAACTGGAAAGTATGCAACAAATGGTGAGCATACTCAACGAGGCTATGACCTTGCAGTTAAAGTAATTAACGATAGAGGCGGAGTTAAAATTGGTGGTAAAAATTACAAACTTGCCGTTAAATATTATGACGACGAGTCAAACGCATCTAAGGCAGCTACATTAGCTCAAAGACTTATTGAACAAGATAAAGTTAAATTTATGCTTGGACCATATGGATCTGGTATCACAATTGCAGTTGCTCCTATTACTGAAAAATTTGGAGTACCAATGGTAGAGGCAAATGGTGCTGCAAGATCATTGTTTACAAAAGGATATAAATATTTATTTGCAGTGCTTAATAGCGCAGATCAATATTTAAGTTCTGCAGTCGATCTAGCGGCTGAAGTGAATCAAAAAGCTGGAAAAAAACCATCTTCATTAAAAGTTGCTATGGCATTTGAACAAGATGCATTCTCACTTGATGTGAAAATTGGTGTGATGGAAAGAATTAAACATCATAAAATGAA
>JAYQRG010000016.1:0-17278 GCA_038146245.1 Candidatus Pelagibacteraceae bacterium
TAATAATTAGATCTAAGGGCAATGGTTTAACGACATTGCCCTATTCTATCCGAGATACCTTATTTGTTGGTTTTCAATTAGTTGCAGAGGCTAGTTGTATGTTAGCGCTTGATTTTGGATTGCCTAAATTCTGTTGGGATTTGTACATTATTGAAAAGAAATTATTTAATGGAGCTATACCTAATGCACCTGGAACATACACACTTATAAAAACCTCTGAAAGATACGGCATCCACGAAGTAATGTCAGAACAAAAGAAAACTAATTTTAGAGATCTAATTTTAAACAATACATCTTACACAGAGCAACAAATGACATCGATTTTAGATTATTGTCAGGAGGATGTGCTGCTAACTGAAAAGTTATTTTATAAACAGTTAAATTATTTAGAAAAAGATGATCCAGATATATCAAGGCATATAACTACCAATGTGTTTCATAGTAAGGCTAACGCATATACAGCTAAAGTTGAACAAAACGGAATACCAATAGATGCAAAACTATATTTAGATTTTCAAAATAAGTTTCCAGAAATTGCTAAAAATTTAATAGATGAAACAAATGTAAAATTAGATGTTTATGAAGATAGGAAATTTAATCATAAAAGATTTGCGAAACTAATCAAAAGAGAAAATCTACAAGACCGTTGGCCAAAAACAGAAACAGGGAGATTTAAAACCGATAGAAAAACAATCAGAAAATTTGCAATTGATAATGATGCAATTTCTATGCTTCATGTATGTCAAGAATTTGTTGGATGTAATAATTTAAAAGGATTTCAAGTTGGTAGTGACGGAAGATCTAGATGTGCTCTATTCATGTTTGGTCAATCTACTGGTAGGACTAACGCCTCTCCTGCTAAATACCCTTTCGGGGCTCCGAGGTGGGTAAGGAATTTTATAAAACCCGATAGTAATAAAGTATTAGCTTACATTGATTTTAGAAGTCAGGAACCTGCTATCCAGTTTAGCTTATCTGGAGATAAAGAATTAAAGAACGCCTATGAAACTGGAGATATCTACATACATACTGCAATTAAAACTGGAGCGGCACCCGTTGGGGCTACGAAAAAAACTCATCCAAAAATTAGAGAACTATATAAACTTTCATTTTTAGCATCCAGTTATGGACAAGAAGCTTTTGGTTTGTCCAAAAGTTTAAATATTCATATCACAGAGGCTAGGAAAATTTTATCTGATTTTAAAAACTCTTACCCAGTCTATTACAAATGGATTGAGAATTGGAAAGATAAAGCAATCATTACAAAGCGGGCTAGAACTAAATACGGTTGGCAAATACATTTTACACCTAATCAAGTTATAAATCCGCGTTCCATGTTAAACTGGCCTATACAATCCCACGGATCTGAAATTCTGCGTGTTGCGATGTTAAACATTATAGATGTGGACATAGAATTATCCGCGCTTGTTCATGATGCGCTTCTGGTTCACTTACCTAAAGAAAAGTTAAAATCATATATCTTGAAAATAAAAAACATCATGCTTTCTGCAGCTGAACAAGTTGTTGGTTATAGGATTCCAGTAGATGTTCAAATTATTAGAAATAACTTTGAACAAGGAGCTGCGGAACAAGAGAAATGGAATTTTGTAATCGGCAAATATTATCAAGCTGTAGAGGGTGCTGAAAAAGATAGCACCCCCTGCTGTCTAATAAAGCAGGCGGGACAATATACTAATTAATATACTCTATATGACACTATACACCCCCCACCCAACAATTGTTAATTTTTCAAAAACAAAAAAGGGGAAAACAAAATTATTCATAAAAGATATTTACAAAACTGAAATTGCCATGTTTGGGACCGTCGCGGGGCTTGCTGGCGTTGCAATCTATTTAATTGTTAAATGGCAAATGGGTTTAAAAAAATCCTCTGACGGTTTTTTTCCAGTTTCTAATAAAGACTTAAAACAATTCAAAACTAAAATTCACAGAAATACGAAATACCAAGCTTTAAAGAAGTTGAGGGATGAGAAATTAATTGAGTATTACTCGGAGGAAAATTCGGGAAAATCAACCATGGTAAGGATATTAACAAAATGACAAAAAACAAAGATCATAAGGTTTTAAAATTTACTCCTAAACAAGAAAAATTTATTGAGAACTATGTTAAAAATTTTGGAATTAAATCGGCAACACAATGTGCAATAGATGCTGGCTATGAACGTAGCTCTGCTCATACCAGGGCAAGCGAGATGCTAGATTTTCGATTAAATAAAGCTGTAGCCAGAGAGATTGAAAGTAGATTAGCTGCAAGACGTGAATTATGGAATGTTACTAAAGAAACTCATGCTGCAGAGCTAACTAGAATACGTGACGAAGCTATGGAAAAAGGCCATTACGGCGTTGCTGGTAAAATGGCTGAATTGAGAGGAAAACTATTTGGACTCTACATTGAAAAGCATATGACGCTGGAAACTAAATTAGATGAAGAGCAGTTGAAAGAAAAATTACTAACCTATTTCGATAGTGAAGAAGAAGCTAAAGAAGCAGCAGAACAATATGCGAGACAATTATTCGGTATTGGCAAGAAAAAGGAGGTTTGAAAAGTTTTTAGAGCGTGACCGAAAGGCCGTATATCCTTGATCCTTGCCGCGCGCTGCTCCAATCAATTTCAGCGGTTCGCGATGATCTTTGAAAGTATCTTGCACTATTTTTAACTATTTGTGACTAGCAACAATTGAGCGAGGATCTTGGATCTGTTATGGTAAGAACAATTGATATTACTCTCCAGGCAGGTCTTATGGTCGGTTGGCGCCCATTGTAAGCTGCCTGGATTTAACACCTCTGGTTTCCGAGCCGTTTTAGTATAAAACGTAAGAAGAAAAGCGAGGCATAATGGGACACGGACATCATCACGGAGATCTCTCTGAGATAGGCGAACGCCGTCTTTGGTGGGCCGTTTCCGCCAATATATTGCTGACGATTGCACAGGTGATTGGGGCAATCCTTTCCGGTTCCCTCTCGCTTGTCGCTGATGCGCTGCATAATTTCAGTGATGCGGCTTCGCTTCTAATTGCCTTGGTGGCGATCCGCATTGGTCGTAAACCACCCGATCAGTTCAAAACGTTCGGCTATAAGCGCGCCGAAACTGTGGCGGCTCTGATCAATTTAACCACGCTTATCATTATCGGCCTGTATCTGTGCTATGAGGCGATAATGCGTTTCATTACGCCTGAGCCGGTGGCGGGTTGGACGGTGGTTATCGTCGCCGGAATTGCATTAGTCGTTGATGTTTTTACCGCATTGCTCACCTACAGCCAGTCCAAAACCAGCATGAATATTAAGGCTGCCTTCCTGCATAATGTAACGGATGCGATGGCCTCAGTCGGTGTGATTATCACCGGAACGCTTATTCTGCTGTATGGCTGGGTCTGGACGGATGCGGCCATGACGCTCATTATTTCCGGCTATGTCCTATGGCAGGGTTTTACCCAAATCCCGAAAGTTATTCATCTTTTGATGGAAGGGACACCGGAAGGCTTAAGTCTAGAGGCTGTAACTTCAGCAATGGAAGCAGTTGATGGCGTAAATAATGTTCATCACGTGCATGTTTGGCAACTGGACGAACACCGCAATGCGCTAGAGGCTCATGTTGTATTGGAAGAAAGTATTGACATGGATACGCTCAAAATCCGTCTTAAAAAGTTACTACACGATCAATTTGAAATAGAGCATTCTACCCTTGAGTTTGAGTATAAAAAGTGTTCGCGAACATTTTAGGAGCGGACAGGACGAACAAAATCGCCTAGTCTAATCAATACAATCGCCGGAATTGTACCGCAAAGCCACGCAACCATTGACCATGGGCGTGGCTTTTGCTTTTTCCCTTCCCTGTTATAGCAAAAAGGTACTTCCGGCGATTGAACCCTATGCGGCGGGCTTAGGCGCGGTGTTTCTTTAGTCACGGGCAGATAAAAAAACTAGCAAAATGTAAGCAACGAATTTTTTCATATAAATAAAATATATCTAATAAATTAAATATAATACTATAAATATTTTTCCATAACTTTTTCCTGGCTTTGTATGTCTTGATCCAACCCACTAAACTCTAGATTCTAGCATCACCAATCTCGTAGCTATTCCCATTTGTGAGATTTGTATTTGGCTTCAGGAAATACATAGGACTTATAAATTTAATATATGTTTGGTAGGGTTTAATTATGGTAAATATGACTGTTTAAAATAATATGAGCTATTGGGATGATTTACGTGCTAGCGGTGTCGATCTATCGAAAAGATATTGCATTGAATGCAAAACAAAAAAATCCACTTTATGTCTCTAAAGAACTGTAGAACTTGTAATAAAATATTTGATGCGAAAGGTAGGGCGTTAACCTGTTCAACAAAATGTAGAATAATAACAGAGGAAGATAAGAAAAGAATATATGCAAAACAATTGGCTTGGCGTGAAAAAAACCAAGATAAATTAAAGGGTTATTTTAAGGATTTGTATTATAAAAATAGATCGCCAAAAGGATTATCAAACAGTCTTACGGCGCTAATTAGTTGCAAAATTTGCTCTAAAACTTTCGAAAGAAAAAGTGGTAACCAAAAATTTTGTTCTGATGAATGTACAAAAACGTCACGAAAAAATACTAGAAAAATTTGTATAGCAACAAAGGGTAGAAAAAAACAAAGAGATTTTTATAATAAATATAGACTTACAGATAAAGGTAGAGTTGCCCAGAACAGTTATAGAAAGAGAAGATTAAAAAATGATCCTCTTTTTAAGTTAAGAACGTCTTTAACAAATTTGGTAAACAAAAAAATAAGGTCTGCTTTAAAATCTAAAAAACCTGAAACTGATTGGGAAAAACAAAAATCAACATTAAAAATAATTGGTTGTAGTCTTGAGGAACTAAAAAGTCATTTAGAAAAGCAGTTTAAACAAGGTATGACCTGGAGTAACCATTCATTAAAAGGTTGGCATGTAGATCACATAATACCCCTATCCTCTGCGAAAAGTATCAAAGAACTTGAAAAGTTATCTCACTATACAAATTTACAGCCACTTTGGGCCAAGGAAAATCAACGCAAGGGAGATAAATATTAGGGCAAACTTTAAAATTTTCGCAGAATTTTTTGACCTTTGAAATTGGAAACCAAAACTTTTTTTCCGCTTATAAATGTCCAAATCTTTGACTAAACCCCTGACTATTGGGACCCCCTAATTAAATACTTGGAATGATCTTTCGGCTAGGAACGAAATTTAAGATCGAAACAGGACCCCTATTAAACGGCGCATACGGTCTCAAATTTTAACGAAAGACCACCACGGCGAGCAATCGCCCCAGCGATTGCGAGCGCTGCCCCAGCAGCATATGCAGCGGCCTAGCTGCATGATATAATGCTGGAAGCCTCGCAGAGCGCCGACTCGTATAGGTTGCAAAATACTAAAAAAATAATGATTTTTGTTGAAAAAAGTCGTTGATATTGCTTGTTTATTTGCCGACATAAATCTGTAATTATGTCGGATAATTAATGTTTATTTTATTTATATTTCAAATCACTTACTCTAAATCTCTGCCTTATATCTGCCTTGACCGTTTTAGGATTCACATATCTAAAATTTATGATAGAGTATTTCTGTTGTGACTATTAACGAATAGATGCAATTTGGGTTTGATGCTTGTCTTTAAACCTCTGGTCCCAAACCAGATGCGCTACCAGGCTGCGCTATGCCCCGAAAGCGTTTCTTATACATATTTTTGTTATTATTTTGAAGAATTAAAATAATATGTTAAACAATTTACGTGATTAAACCAACAAATATTGAAATAATTTCTGCGGTTATTTTTGGACTAGCAATTCTTCATACATTCTCTGTAAAATACTTTAAAGAATTAGCTCATAAATATCCTAACCATTCTAATTTCCTACATCTCCTAGGAGAAGTTGAAGCCGTATTTGGTATTTGGGCTATGATATTGATAACTACTTTTTTTGCTCTTAAAGGTAAACAACACGCAGTTACTTATTTAAATAGCCTTCAATTTACCGAGCCAGTTTTTGTTTTTGTAATAATGGTCATTGCAGCCAGTAAACCAATATTAGATTTTGCGTTATTTTGCGTAACAAAGGGTTCTCACTTAATCAGAATACATCCTGCAACAAGTTTCTATTTTTTAACTTTATTTCTAGTTCCATTATTAGGCTCCTTCATAACAGAGCCAGCTGCTATGACCTTGGGAGCTTTAATATTAAAAGAACACTTTTATTCAAAAAATATTTCTAATAAATTAAAATATGCAACTATTGGTGTTTTATTTGTAAATGTGAGCGTGGGTGGAGTTCTAACTCAATTTGCTGCTCCACCAGTTCTTATGGTTGCAGCTAAATGGAACTGGGATTTGACATTTATGTTTATTAATTTTGGTGAACGCTCCATTGCTTCAGTTTTTTTAAATAGTTTGATAGTTACATTTTTATTTAGAAAAGAGATTAATAAACTAAGGTTGGTTATTCCTAATGTAAAAATTCCCTTTAATGTTTTGCTAATTCACTTAATTCTTTTAGCAGGTGTTGTAATTTTTGTGCATGACATGATTATATTTATTGGAATTTTTCTAATTTTTATGGCTGTAGCTACATCTTACAAAAAATATCAAAACAAATCTTTATTCTTAAGAGAGTCTTTTTTGGTTTCTTTATTTTTGTGCGGTTTAGTAATTTTAGGTGGTCAACAAAAATGGTGGTTACAACCTCTATTAAGCTCTATGACAACTAATCAGATCTATTACGCTGCTACAGCATTGACTGCTATCACTGATAATGCTGCGCTAACCTATTTAGGATCTTTAGTTGATGGTTTATCCGATCAGTTTAAATATGCATTAGTTGCAGGTGCTGTTTCTGGTGGTGGATTAACCGTCATTGCGAATGCACCAAATCCAGCAGGCTACTCTATTTTATGTTCGAAATTTAAAGGTGGAGTTATTAATCCTTTATATTTACTTTTAGCTGCACTTGGTCCTACGATTGTTGTGATATTTTTCTTTAATATTATTTAATGAAAGTATTAAGATTATTTTTAATATATATTTTATTTATGACAAATAATTCTCAATCTAACGAAATTAAAAATGCCTATGATTTTTCATTTAAAAGTATCGATGAAAAAGAATTAAAACTTAACAAATACAAAGGTAAAGTTTTACTTGTTGTCAATGTCGCAAGCAGATGTGGATTTACAAAGCAATATGCAGGATTACAAAAATTATGGGCAGACTATAAAGATAAAGGTTTAATAGTACTAGGCGTTCCTTCAAATGACTTTAATCAGGAACTGACAACAAACAAAGAAATTAAAAACTTTTGCGAAACTAATTTTGGTATCAATTTTCCTATGACTGCAAAAGAGAATGTGAAAGGTAAAAATGCTCATCCTTTTTATTTATGGGCAAAAGAAAGTTATGGATCTGGAGCTGTCCCTAAATGGAATTTTTACAAAATTTTAATAAATAGAAAAGGTGAAATCGTAGATACGTTTAGTTCCATGACTACGCCAGAGAGTAAAAGTTTATTAAAATCTTTAGAAAAAGTTTTGTAATTGGCGGTCCCTAGGGGAATCGAACCCCTCTTTTATGGATGAAAACCACATGTCCTAACCGATAGACGAAGGGACCTTTGTTTTTGATGTATGTCTTTTATTAATTCTTTTAATATAATCAATAAAAAATTCAGTTAATTAACTGGATATCTTCAATAACAAATTCGATATCGCGTTTATTATTCCATTCATTCAACTGAATTTTCCCAGCTAAATTATATTTTTTATTTTTTGCATTTAGCAAATACTGTCCTAAAACCTTATTTTTGGAATTAAAACAGATTGTGTTTAAATATTTATTTCCAGATTTAAAAATTGCTTTGATGTGATTGCTGTCTGTTGATAGAACCTTAGAAATTTCCATGTTTTCGATTGCAAAAGTAGGTTCTCTATTTCCAGATCCAAATGGTTCTAAAATAGATATTTTATTTAAAAAATCTTCATTAACTGCTTGTACATCTATGTAACTATCTAATAATATTTCATTCGAAATATCAATTTTGTTTTTTTTATTTATTTGACTGAATATTTCTTGTTTAAATTGATCTGTATTTTTTAAATCAATTGTAAAACCACCGGCCATGGGGTGTCCGCCTCCTTTTAAAATAATTCCTAATTGACTACATTTAATTAAAAGCATCCCTATATCAAATCCATGCACAGATCTTGCAGAACCCTTGCCCAGATTACCATTCACGCTGATAACAAATGATGGTTTTCCAAAATGATCTTTTAATCTACTTGCCACTATTCCTATCACGCCTTCATGCCAGTTTTTGCTTGAAACTATAATTGCTGGTAAATTTGAATCTTTTTCAGCAAGATCAATTGCTTCTTCAACAGCCTTTTTTTCAATATCTTTTCGTTTTAAATTTAAATTATGAAGCTCAGTAGATATTAAGTAAGCTTCTTCTGCATCCTTTGAATTTAACAACCTAACACCTAAATTGGACTTTCCAATTCTTCCACCTGCATTTATTTTTGGACCTAATACATAACCAACTTCATAGGTTGAAATTTTTTTATTTATTTTTGAATAATCAACTAATGTTTTAATCCCAAGGTTGTTACGATTTGATATTATTTTTAAACCTTGATGAACAAAAGATCTGTTTAAATTTATCAAAGGCACAACATCGCAAACTGTAGCTAACATTACTAAATCAAGAAAATTAAATAGATCAGGTTCTTGATTATGATCGTTAAAATATTTTATTTTTCTTAGTTTTGAATTCAGAGAAACTAAAAATATAAACAAAACTCCAGCAGCACATAAATAATAAAAATCATCTTTTTCGTCTAGTCGATTAGGGTTTATTATTGCATCGGCAATAGGTAGAGTTTCTGAAGATTTATGATGATCAATTATGATAACTTTTACATTATTTTTTTTTGCGTATTCAATTGCTTCGAAAGAAGTGGTTCCACAATCTAAAGTAATAATAAGATCAACTCCACCTTCTATAATTTTTTTAAATGACTCTACAGATGGTCCATAACCGTCCCTAATTCTATCGGGGATATAAATATCATGCTTCACTTTAAATTTACTTAAGTACTGAGACAACATACTAGATGAGGCAGCTCCATCAACATCATAATCACCAAATATGTATATTTTTTTATTTTCTATGATCATACTTATTAATAGTTCAGATGCTTTATCTAAATCTAAAAATGATGATGGATTAGGTAAAAAATATTTAATTTTTGGATCTAAAAAAAATTTGATTTGATCCAAAGGTATTCCACGAATGGCTAAAAGTTTTGATGAAATATAATCTAAATTAAAATCATTAGATATTTTTTCAACCAGGTTTTTGTCAAAATCTTTTATTTTCCACTCTTTATTTTGAATGGAAAATTTCATTATATTTTAAATTCTTTAGTAATTTTTTTATTAAAATTACTGCTTGAGTGAAGCGCTAAAATTTGAGCTTTATAAGATTTGTTTAATATCTCAATTCCTTTCAATAAATCGCCATCAGTAACTCCGGCTGCACAAAAAATTACATCATCTTTAACTATGTCTGAAAGAATATACTTTTTATTAAAATTTTTAATTCCTAATTTTTGTGCTCTAGTTACTTCTTCTGCAGTTTCAATTTTTAATCTTGCTTGAAATTGTCCACCTAAACATTTTATCGCAGCAGCGGCCAAAACACCTTCAGGAGCACCACCAATACCAACATACATATCTACATCTGAATCATCCATTGCTGAGTAAATAGAACCAGCAACATCTCCATCTGAAATCAGCTTCATTTTAGAGCCGCAAGCTCTTATCCCTTCCATAAAATGGTGATGCCTAGGTCTATCTAATAAGCAAACTGTAATGTCTTTAATTGATCTTGATTTAGCTTTGGCAAGATTTTTTAAATTAATTTTTATATCTTCGTCTAAATCAACAATATTTTCTGGTAAATTTGATCCGATTGAAATTTTTTCCATATAAGTATCGGGTGCCTGCAGTAAATTTCCTTCTTCTGCTATCGCTATCACAGAAATAGCATTTGGTTCATTATTAGCTGCTAATTTTGTACCGTCTAACGGGTCAACAGCAATATCAATTTTGGGATTTTTAGATTTACCTAAAATTTCTCCAATATAAAGCATGGGGGCTTCATCCATCTCCCCTTCTCCAATAACAACTTTTCCACACATATCAATATTATTTAGTTCTTTTCGCATAGCATCTACAGCGAATTGATCCGCTAGATTTTTATTGCCCTTACCCTTTTGTAATGAAGATGCATAGGCAGCTTTTGATACCACATCAATCATACAGCTTAGATATTTTGAATTTAGCATTAAAGCTTTTTTGTATCTCGAACTCTTATCATAACAATTTTTTTAAAAATTTTCTTTTGTGATGAGATATTTTTAATTACTTTTTTTATTGAAATTTCTTTCGATGGATGTGTTATGATCATAATATTTGCTTGTTTATTTGAATCTGGTTTTTGAATAAGATTAGCAACTGAGATTTTATTTGACGCTAGTACAGATGTAATTTTTGATAAAACACCAGGCACATCTTTTGTTAAAAATCTAAGATAGTATTTAGATGTGTGATTATCAAAATTAAAAAGTTTTAAATTTTTTTTTGAAGACGGAGAAACTCCAAAAGAAAAATCGTCGTTTCCAACCATGATAGAGGATATATCTGATATAACTGCAGAAGCAGTAGGTCCTTTCCCTGCACCCGGCCCTTCATAAATAGTTCTTCCAATTGGCTGTCCATCAACAACAACGGCATTTGTAACTCCATCAATGCTTGCTATATCAATGTTTTTTGGAATAAGACAAGGATGCACTCTTTGTTTAAGTTGATTGCCAATTTTTTCAGAGATAGCTAAAAGTTTAATTTTATAATTAAGTTCCCTAGCAAATACTATATCTTCGATATCAATATTTCTTATTCCTTCGATTGTAAAATTTTTGTTTACTATTTTGCTTCCAAAACAAATTGAGCTTAGAATAGAAATTTTTGATGCAGCATCAAAACCATCAATATCAGAGCTAGGATTTGACTCAGCATAACCCAATTCTTGAGCATCTTTTAGTGCTTGTTTAAATGGTAAATTTTTATTTTCCATTTCTGTAAGAATAAAATTAGTAGTTCCATTTAAAATTCCATAAACATGATGTAGTTTATTCGCAATCAATCCTTGTTTGATTGATCTGATAATTGGTATCCCGCCAGCTACAGATGCTTCAAAAAGAAGGTTAACATCATTTTTTTCAGCAAGAACTGATAATTGATCGCCATATTTTGATATTAATGCCTTATTAGCTGTAACTACATGTTTCTTATTTTTTATTGAATCAAAAACAACTTTTTTCGCTATTCCTTCTGCTCCACCGATTAACTCGACAACTATGTGTATTTGTTTGTTTTTTATTATATTGATAGGATTTTTTTCCCAAAGTTTTTTAGGAATTTTAACAATTCTTTTTTTTTTAAGGTTTCTAGCAGAAACTTTAAGAATATTGATTTTAAAACCTGTTTTTTTTTGAATATCTACTGAATTTTTTTTTAAATTTTTATAAACCTCAAGTCCAATGTTTCCTAAACCTATAATTCCTATATTAAAAACCTTCATTAAATCAAACCTAAATTTTCATTAAAATTAAATCTTATATTAAAATTTTGTATAGCTTGGCCAGAAGCACCTTTCAACAAGTTATCAATACTACTTGAAATGATATAATTATTTTCAGATCTGTTTTTATAAATAGCAATATTACATTTGTTCGTATTTATAACATTATTTGTATTGATCATTTTATTTTCTATAATTTCTACAAAAAATTCATCATTATATTTATCCATTAGACAATTCGACAAATCTTTAATATTTTTTTTAGATTTTATATAAATAGTCGACAATATTCCTCTGAAAGTAGGTATAAGATGTGGGGTAAATGATATTTGGATTTTTTGTTTAGAAAATTGACTTAAATAAAAATCAATTTCTGGCATATGTCTATGATGTCCAACGCCATAAATTGCTAAATTTTCATCTATATTTGGATATAATTTTTGATCATAAATTTTTTTTCCAGCTCCTGAATATCCTGATTTGCTATCTGCGATAATCTCGGATTCATCTATCATGTTTTTTTCTAATAATGGAATTAACGGAAGCAAAATAGAAGTCGGATAACATCCTGGACAAGAAATTACATTCGCTTTTTTTATTTTATCTCTGTAAATCTCACTTAATCCATAAACTGCAGATTTTTGTAATTGAATACTATCATGTTTAACTTTATACCATTTTTCATACTCTGTAACATTGGGTAATCTAAAGTCTGCAGACAAATCAATAATAACAGTATTTGGATTTAAGTTGTAGACCTCATTAACTATTTTAAAAATTTCAGCATGAGGTAAAGCTGAAAAAAAAACATCACATTCAGAGATTGATTTTGAATCAATTTTTTTAAGACTAGGTAAATTTTTAATATTTTTAGGTAAGCTTTTATAAATATCGTCTTCAATACTCTCTTTTACAAATAAATATTTAATTTCAACGTATGGGTGAAAATAAATTTTTTTAATAAGTTCTAATCCAACAAAACCTGTTGCTCCAGCAATGCAAATTTTCTTTTTTTGAATCATATTACAAGATTATTTTTTTTTTTAATTAAAACAATTAAATAGCTAAAATTGCTATTATCTTTTAGAAAACTGGAATCTACGTCTAGCTTTTCTATGTCCGTATTTTTTTCTTTCTACGGTTCTAGAATCTCTCGTGAGTAATTTATTTTTTTTAATAATCTTTCTATTATCCGGTAGGTGTAATACTAAAACTTTTGAGATACCATGGGTTACTGCTCCTGCTTGACCACTTAAACCACCACCTTTAACAGTGCAGATAATATCCACAAGATCTCTTGTTTTGGTTAAAGAAAAAGGTTTTTCAATAGCAAGTTGATGGACAGATCTTTTAAAATAATCTGCATAATTTTTTCCATTCACAGAAATTTTTCCTGATCCTTTAGATAACCAAACTCTTGCAATAGATTCTTTTCTTTTTCCTGTTGCGTATATAGAATCTTTGGAAACTTTTACTTCAGATAGCATTAATTTATTACAATATTTTTTTTGTTTTTTTCACCAAATTTATAATCAACAATTTGTTGTGCAGAATGTGGGTGACTAGATCCGCAGTAAACTTTTAATTTTGTTAGTTGTTTTTTTGCAAGCGGTCCTCCTGGTAGCATTCTTTTTACAGCTAACATTAAAACTTCTTGAGGTTTTTTTTCACTTAAATTTCTAGGTGTAAAATCTTTAATACCTCCTGGATATCCAGTATGTTTATAATATTTTTTATCTGTAAATTTTTTACCTGTAAATTTTATTTTCTCTACATTTGTCACTACAACAAAATCCCCATTGTCCATGTTAGGAGTAAATGTAGTTTTGTTTTTACCTCTTAAAATTTTTGAAATTTCAGACGCTAATCTTCCTACTACAACGTTAGTCGCATCTATATGATACCAGTTATTTTTAAGTTCTGATTTTTTTATAAATTCTGTCATTTTAAAAAACAGTTAAGTACTATTAATATTCAGCTTGTCAATTAACTTTTCCAATTTTTTTACTCAAATATAGCAAATAAAATACATTGGAGATTAAAATAATCGAACATATTTGATGCATGCTAGCTAAAAATATATTTAGTCCTGAAATCAAAGTTAAAATTCCAAGGATAATTTGTAAAAATAAAAAAAAAGAAATTAAATAAAGAATATTTTTATATTTTGGTATTTTTATTAATTTAAAAAATAAAAAAATAAAATAGAAAAATATTAAATAAGCTAAAAGTCTATGAATAAATTGAACATAACCAGGTTCAGCAATTATATTATAGCTTAATAATTCGGTTATCTTAAAATTTGAGGGAATAAAATGGTCATTCATTAACGGCCAAGTTTGATACAACAATCCAGCTTTTAAACCTGAGGTAAAAGCACCCCAGATCATTTGCAAAAGAATTAGTGATATTAAAACGACAATTAAAATATTTTTTTTACTTATATAAAAATTAAAATTTTGATTATGCGAGTTAATTAATGCCCAAAACAGCATCAAATAAATAAAGATAGCTATCATTAAATGAGTAGCAAGTCTAAAATGGCTTACATCAGTTTTTTCGGTTAACCCACTTTTGACCATATACCATCCTATAAAACCTTGAAAAAAAAATAGTATTAAAATTAAAAAGAAATAAATTTTATTTTGCTTTAATATTTTATTTTTAAATAAAAAATAAAAAAAAGGGATTGCAAATAAAAATACAATAATTCTAGCTAATAGCCTGTGAATATATTCCCACCAAAAAATATATTTAAATTCGTTAAGTGTTATATGAAAATTTTCTAATTTATATTCAGGTATTTTTTTGTACAAATCAAAATACTTATTCCATGTGGCTTCGGTCAAAGGTGGTATGATGCCACTAAAAACTTGCCATTTAGTTATGGATAAACCAGAACCAGTTAATCTTGTGAGACCTCCAACTGTAATTAATATTAATAAAAAAAGAGCAGTACTAATTAACCAAGCTTGAAATAAGTTATTTTGTTTAAATTCCATAATATTTTTATTATATTTTTTCTATGAAAAAAAAAAATAAATTAAATAACAAAAAGATTATATCGCTGAGGAAGCAAATAGATAAAATTGACCATAGTTTGATCAAACTGCTATCTCATAGAAAAAAAATAGTTCTAAATGTTATAAAATATAAACCAAAAAATAGAATAGTAGATAAAGAAAGAATCAAAAATATGCTAATTAAACTTATTTCTTTGGGTAAAAAATATAATTTAGAAAAAAAAATAATTTCTAATATTTGGCAGGCAATAATAAAGTCTTTTATTTGGTTGGAGCGAAAAAAGTATAAATAGACTATTTACTGTGCGGTGGAAGTTTTTTTTCAACAAACCATTCGTGTTTTCTTGTTGCTGGATTAAATTTTTTCATCTTAAGTTTGTTTTTTGCTTTTTCTCCAGCTGATGGTTTTTTTACGTAATAATTAAATTTACTATCTGGTTTGGACTCAGGTACTAATCGAACTTTTATGGATGTTTTTTTTGCCATTAAACTAACTTTTTAATATCTTCAATTATTGTTTTAATTTTATTTGCTTTTGTAGCGCTTATATTAGGATTTGATTTATAGTCAATCTTGTTATTTTTAATAAAATTCTGCGCTCCTCTAATAGAATAGCCCTCTAACTTTAATAATCTTTTTACTTCTAGTAATTCATCAATGTTTTTTTTAGAATAGTATCTTCGTCCTTTATAAATTAAAGATGGTTTAGTATTTGGAAACTTTTTTTCCCAAAATCTAAGAACATGAGTATTTTTTTTACCACTTTTTTTGTCAACTAAACCCAAAATCTCACAAACTTCACTGATAGATTTATATGATTTATCAGAACTAGAACTCATAACTTATTTATTTTTTTTAATAGAAATTTAGAAGGTTTAAAAGTCACAACATTTCGAGCTATAATTTTTTTTTCTTCTTTTGTTTTTGGATTTCTACCGACTCTCTCATTTTTTTGTTTTAGTTTAAAAGTTCCAAATAATGAGATTTTAACAAATTTTTTATTTTTAAGCTGATTTAAAACTATATCAAAAATTTTATCTGTAAATTCTGCTGAAATATTTTTTGAAATACCAAGTTCTTTATAAACTATTTGGTAAAGTTCATTACGGGTAATATTTTCACTTATCATTAGCAAAATTATCTTTAATTCTGCCTAATAAATTACCATCTAAAATTGAATAACTCAATTTTATTGAGTTGTAAAATGCAAATCCATCTGCTCCACCATGGCTTTTAACAACAGGAGCATTTAAACCTAGTAAAATTGCTCCATTATATTTTCTAGGATCTAGTTTTTTTTTAACGTTTTTAAAAATAAAATATACAAACATATACATAAGTTTATTTAATATATTTTTTTTAAAACTGTTTTTAATTTCAGTAGTAATAAAATTTGCAGTACCTTCTGCTGTTTTTAAAGCAATATTTCCAGTAAAGCCATCTGATACTATTACATCTATCTTACCATCTTTTATTTCGTTGCCTTCAATAAACCCAAGATAATTAAAGGGGTTCTTGTTGCTTATTAAATATGAATTAGCATTTTTAATTGATTCGTGACCTTTAATTTCTTCAGAACCAATATTTAATATTCCAACATTGGGAAGTTCTTTTTTATATATAACTTTATATAATTCTGAACCAAGATTACAAAATTGGATTAAATTTTTATCTGAACAATCAACATTTGCACCAAGATCCAAAACAATTGATTGGCCAATATGGTTTGGCCAAATAGCGGCTAATGCTGGCTTATCTATTTTGTCTAAAGTTTTTAATATTAATTTAGAAATTAACAATAAAGCACCAGTGTTTCCAGAAGAAACAACAATATCATTTTGATTTAAACTAACCGATTCTATAGCTTTCCACATGCTAGAATTCTTTCCAATTTTAATAGACTCTCTAACTGTCGATGTATTTGGAATAATATCTTTGCAATGAACAATTTTATAGTTTGTATTATTTAAATTTTCAAAGTTAGGTATTAGCTTGTTAATGATTTGTTCATTGCCATATAAATGAAAGAAACTACTTTTATTTTCTTTTAAAAATAAGTTTATTCCTTCTAGAACTTTATAAGGTGCATTATCACCGCCCATTGCATCTACTGCAATTCTAATTTTAGAATTCATTAAATAAATTAAGATTTAATTTTTAATATTTGTTTTCCGTTATATTCACCAGTCTTAGGATCTAAGTGATGTGATAATCTATATTCACCACTTTTTTTATCTTCAATTACATTTGAAAAATTTACAGCATGGTGTGATCTTCTCATGCCTTTTCTTGATGGTGATGTTTTTCTTTTAGGAACTGCCATAATCTATTAAATTTGCATCGTGAATATCATTAATAGAGATTAAATCAATTAATTTTCCAAAATTATCAAAATAATTTGTAATAGCATGAAAATCCAAGCTATTATCATTAAAAGGATTTAATAAATTCTTAACTAATTTAGCCTTATTTTTAAATGATATGTTATTAAAATCTCTAAAATCAACTAAAATTGAATAAAATTTATTAATAATAATTTTCATTTTTTTATTTACTGTCATATCACCATAGCCAAGTTC
>JAYQRG010000017.1:0-6575 GCA_038146245.1 Candidatus Pelagibacteraceae bacterium
ATGATTTGGCCTTTTTTATAATCAGATCCTGTTAATCTTACATTTTCATATTTTTTAATTTTTTTTTTTATCACAACTTTATTTCCTATCTTAGAGATTTGCTCGTAAGGTAACATGCAATCATAGGGAGGTATAATTTTTCCCCCAGTACTTATTTGGTAACAAGTATTTTTTTTATATTTAATTTTTTTTTTCTCACCTGCGGAGAGAACATTGGAAATTAAAAATACTTTATTTCTTAACGTATCAGAAGATTTGAAGACAAAACCATCTAGCAAACTATTATTAAAAGAAGGGTTATTTTTTTTTGCTACTATGTTTTGTGATACCGTATGGTTAATTGCATTTTGAATTTTAATTTTTTTTACTTTGTTTTTTGCAGAAGAAATGACCTTTGCTAAGGCTAAAGCATAGGATGTCATTTTTAATTTAAATGAGATAAAAAATCAGGAACACCATTTGGATTAATCCATAATCCACTTTTGCCACCTTGTTTTACAAGAAGTCTTATTTCTTCAATACGAAGATCAGGATTAACTATTTTACTCAAATCGTAAATTGTAATTAGCGCAGCATTAACTCCCATGATGGCTTCCATCTCTACTCCAGTTTTAGCGTGCGCAGATACTAAACAATATACTTCTAAAGAAAAATTTTTTTCATTCATTACAATTTTAGTCGATGTATGATCAATAGAAAGAGGGTGGCACAGAGGTATTAGTTCACTTGTTTTTTTTACACCTAAAACAGCAGCAACCTCTGCTAAGCTTATTGGATCTCCCTTAGGCATTTCTTGAGATTGAATTAAATTAAAAACTTTTTTTCCAACAACAATAGATCCTGTTGCTAGTGCTCTTCGCAAAGTAATTTCTTTGTCAGAAACATCCACCATGTTAAATGAATTTTTACTGAAAATATTTTTAGTCCAGTCTCTGAGATCGTCTTTATTTACAATTTTTAATTTCAATTATCCTCCAATGGATGCAAGATGCGGAGTAATTCCAGTATCACCAAGCTCTAAATAATGAGATTCTTTTTTAAATCTTAATTGGGTTAGAATTAGATTTAATAATTCTTCTTTTTGATTTTCGTGTTGTAATAAATGTCTTAAACTTACTCCTGTACTTCCAAAGAGACAAAGTCTCAATTCTCCTTTTGCTGTAATCCTCAACCGGTTACATGTTTTGCAAAAATCTTTTGAATATGGAGCAATAATTCCAAATTTTCCCTTAAAAGCAGAATGCACATAATTAATAGAAGGCCCTGCATCATCTATGCGTTCAATTGATTTCCAATTTTGATTAGCTAGGTAATCTCTAAAAACTTTTGCACTTTGGTGGTATTTTTTAAAATAATCTAAATTATCTCCTGTTTGCATAAGCTCAATATATCTAAAATCAATTTGATTATTTTTAATAAAGGAAGTCCATTGATCAAAATCTTCTGAACTATCGTTTACCCCTTTAAGTAATACTGCATTAAGCTTAATATTTTTAAAACCTTTGTTTTGTAAAATTTTTATTCCATCTAAAATTTGTGGAAGACGGTCTTGGCCTGTAATCGTTTTAAATTTTTCTCTATCTAAACTGTCGACGCTGATATTAATTCCGCTCACCCCAGTATCTATGAGGGTTTCAGCTATTTGATTTAATTTATAGCCATTAGTTGTGATAACTAAATTTTTAATTCCTTCTTTAGATTTAATTGTTTTTAAAACATCAAAAATATCTTTTCTAACAGTTGGCTCTCCCCCAGTAATTCTTATTTTTGAAACTCCTAAATCTGATAATGCGTTTACTAAATTTTCAATTTCTTTTAAACTTAAGAAACCAGGTTTATTTTCTTGTTTGAAATAACCATTAGGCAAACAGTAACCACATTTAAAATTACAAACATCCGTGATGGATAATCTTATATATGGAAAGGATCTTCCAAAACTGTCTTTAAGTTTTTCCATAGATTGAATTTAGCAGTAAAAAATGTTTTAAAAAACTAAAATACAACAAAAAATTGTATTTTATCTTCAATTAAAAGTTGTAAAAAAAAAAAGATACTTTGATTATTATATTCATTAGGGTTATAATTTTTTTGATCTTAAATATCAGGGAGGATAAATGAAAAAATCAAAAAAATTAATTAACTCGAGTAGAAGAAATTTTTTAGCTGGATCAGCAACTATGGCAGGTCTTGCCGCCGTTGCTACAACAATTCCAACAATTAGTATTGTAGAAGCAGCTGACGCTAAAAAACCAGATGCACCAAAATCATTACCTGATTTTGTTAAATGGAAAAAAGGTTCAACTTTAATTGTGCACTCTGATAAAGGAATTGAAACAAAACGTGGAGATATTGGTGCAGGAATCGTTACACCATTAAGATCAGTATATATTAGAAATAACTTAACCACCCTTACAGATAAGCAGATTGGCAAACGATCTAATTGGAAGATAAGCATTGAAGGAGTTAAAAAACCAACTTCTTTTACATTAGCGCAGTTACAATCAATGGGTCAGACAACGGTAGCAACAGTTCTGCAGTGTTCTGGAAATGGAAGAAAATTCTTTCCACACAAACCAAGTGGATCTAAATGGGAAACAGGTGCAGCAGCTTGTTTAATTTGGACAGGAGTACCCGTGTCAACCGTCGCTAAAGCTTGCGGTGGCATCGTGGATAATGCAAAATTTATGACTGGAACAGGAGCTGACTTGCCAGCTGATAATAAAGATCCAAAAGCAAATTTAGTAGAGAGATCAGTGCCAAGAGATAAATATGAAGATTCTATCTTAGCATGGGAAGTTAACGGTGTTGATATACCTAATGCTCATGGAGGACCTCTTAGATTAGTCGTTCCTGGTTATTTTGGAATTAATAATATTAAACATATCGGAAAACTAGCTTTTACCGCTAAAGAATCAGAAGTTAAAAATATGGCAAGTAGCTACCGTGTTTATCCTGTTGGGCAAAAAGGATCTCCAAAATTTCCTACTTGTTGGGAAATGAATGTTAAGTCATGGATTACGTCTCCAATGAAAAAAGCAAAATCTGGATCTGTAGTGATCTCAGGCGTAGCCTTTGGCGGTACATCATCAGTTTCTGGAGTAGAAGTTTCAGTGGATGGTGGAAAAAATTGGAATTCAGCAAAATTTGTTGGACCAGATCTAGGAAAATATGCATGGAGACAATTTGTTTACGAGACTAAGCTAAAGCCTGGCAAATACAATATTGCGAGCAAAGCGTCAGCTTGGAGCGGTACTCAACCTGAAAAAAGAATGGAAAATAACAGAGGTTATTTAAATAACAGCTGGAAAGACCATAGCCTTGATATTACGGTTTCTTAAATCGATAATAAAAATAGTAATTCTAGTTTCATTAACTTCATCAGTTCAAGCTGATGAAGTGATGAAACTTGGTGAAAAAGTTTTCAAAGAAAAAGCTATGTGTGGCTCCTGTCATATTTTAAAGGCGGCAGGATCTGATGGAAATGTTGGACCCAATCTTGATTCGATGAAACCAACAGTTCAACAGGTTAAACAAGTAGTATACGAAGGTATTAATGCAATGCCAGCATTTGGAGCAGATAAAATACTCAATCAACAAGAAGTAGATGCTGTGGCAATTTATGTTGCCAAATCAGCAGGAAAATAGGTATAAATAGCTATGATCGAATTTTTAAAAATGGGTGGTTATGGAGCATTTATCTGGTCATCTTATTTTATTACTTTTGGTCTAGTTACATTCTTATATTTTAAATCAGCAAAAGAACTTAAAGCATTAGAAGCTAAGCAGGAAATAAAATCATCAGTTACAAAAGAAATTTCAGTAGTTTCCACAGCTAGACAAGCTGCTTAATAATCAAATTAATTTATTTTTTTATATATAGTTTTTTTTTAGGAGTTTTTGCTTTTTCTACATTAGAAATATTAAATATACTTTTAGCTAATTTTTTATCGTCAAGATTGTTTTTTTTAGATAAAAAATTTTTTTCCTCCTCTGTTAGTTTAATAGAATTCCCCCAAATTTTATTCATAACAGTAATTTTTATTAAAGAATTTTAGTACTTTTGAAAATTTTTGCAAAACTAAAAGAGTTTTAATTCAACTAAAATGAGCACAACTGTTGAGTGTTAAAATATTCTCAGTCCTATTCTTATTGCAACTAATAAAACTAAAATTGCAGTGATGAACGCTAAAATTTTTGTTGTTAAAATTTTTATATTTAAAAAATTTCCGATTTGCCCACCAATCAAAACAGCAAAAAATAAATACCAGTAATTTAAAACTTCACTAATTATTCCTTGTTTAGATAATTGTCCTAAAACTCCAGATATAGAATTAATCAGTATAAAAATGGAGGCTGAAGTTATAATAATTTTTGGTTTTTCTGCTTTAAGCAAAAATAAAATCGGACTTAAGAAAATACCACCACCGATACCAACTACTCCTGATACAAAACCTAGGATGGAACCAATAATAAACGCTATAATATATGGAATTTTATTATATTTTTTTTCTTTTTCATCATAAGTTTTAAATTTTAAAAGTAGTAAAATTCCAGCTACAGATAAAACGACAAATAGAAAAATTTCAAAAATTTTTTTATCAATTAATAAAGAACCCCCAAAATATGCAAAAGGAATAGAACCAACCAAATAAGGAATTAGAAATTTAAAATTATATTGATGATTTCTTATATAATTTATACAATTTCCTAGAACCACAATGATATTGCAACAAAGCGCTAGGACTGGAACTAAAGTATAAGAAAAGTTCCATAGTATCAATAAAGCTAAATAAGTTGAGCCCCCACCAAAACCAACGCTTGAGTAGCACAAAGCTGTAAATAGAAATAAAAACGATAAAAGCATTGCTATTGTAATTTAGATTAACTTTATTATATCAAAATAAATGATCAAAGTAATTCCATATGAAAAATTAGGTGGAGCCGATCATGGTTGGCTTAAAGCCAAGCATCATTTTAGCTTTGCAAGTTATCAGGATCCAAGCAGAGTAAGATTTGGACCAATGCGGGTTATCAATGATGATATTGTTGCTCCAAAGACAGGTTTCGATCCTCATCCTCATGACAATATGGAGATCATTACTTATGTTAGAAAAGGAGCAATTACTCATAAAGATGATATGGGAAATGAAGGGAGAACAGTTGCTGGAGATGTGCAGGTTATGTCGGCAGGAACAGGCGTTGTTCATTCGGAGTATAACTTAGAAAATGAGGAGACTACGCTTTATCAAATTTGGATTTTCCCTAATAAAAAAAACGTAGCACCTAGATGGGAAGCTAAAAAATTTCCAAAAGAACCAGTCAAAGGAAAACTTAAAGTTTTAGTAACTGGATTTGATAATAAATTAAAAGATACACTTAAGATTCACCAAGATATTTCTATTTATGCTGGAAGAATTAGCAAAGGAGAAGTAGTTTCCCAAACTATTGATAGGGACCAAGCCTATGTCTTGTGTTCGGATGGTGAAATAAAAATTAATGATATTAAATTGAAAAAAGGTGACGGTGCAGAAATAACTAAAATCAAAGAAACTAATATTCTAGCAATAAAAGAATCAGAAGTTTTATTCATAGACCTTCCAAAGTAATTTGTTGCTCAAAATAGATTTGTAGTTATATCTAACATCCTATTATTAATAGTTTAATCGATACTATATGAAAAAAATACTTCTACTTGGATCTGGAGAGCTAGGTAAAGAATTTGTAATAAGCACGAAACGATTAGGTTGTTACGTGATTGCTTGTGATAGCTACAATGATGCGCCCGCTATGCAAGTGAGCGATGAAAGAAGAGTTTTTGATATGTTGGATAAAGATAAACTTTCAAAGACCATTGATGAAATTAAACCTGACCTAATAGTTCCAGAAGTAGAAGCAATTAGAACCGAGGTTTTGTTAGAAAAAGAAAAACAAGGTTTTAGAGTTGTTCCAACTGCAAAAGCAACGAACCTTACCATGAATAGAGACCGAATAAGAGATAGAGCGGTAGAATTAGGTCTACGAACTGCAAAATTTGCCTACGCAGAAAATAAAGATCAATTAAAACAAGAGGCTAGTCGAATTGGTTATCCTGTCGTTGTTAAACCGGTAATGAGCTCAAGTGGAAAAGGACAGAGCACCGCTAAAAACGAAGAAGAAATTTTTAAAAGTTGGGAATATGCCATTTCTGGAATGAGAGGGGATCGTAAAAGAGTCATTGTAGAAGAATTTATAGATTTTAAATATGAAATTACTTTGCTGACTGTGAAACAGCAAAATGCTGAAACAATTTTTTGTAAAAGTATTGGTCATGTTCAAGAAAGAGGAGATTATCAGTGGAGCTGGCAACCTTGTGATGGAAATCATGAAAAAGAAGCCCAACGCATGGCAAAAATTATAACCGATGATTTAGGTGGATCAGGAATATTTGGTGTGGAATTTTTTATTACTAAAAAAGATGAAGTAATATTTAGTGAGCTTAGCCCAAGACCTCATGATACTGGAATGGTTACTATGTACACGCAGAATCTTAATGAATTTGATTTACATGCCAGAGCAATTCTTGGTTTACCCATCCC
>JAYQRG010000017.1:6914-8380 GCA_038146245.1 Candidatus Pelagibacteraceae bacterium
TTAGAAAAAGGTCATAAAGTTTTTGAAAAAACTATTATTAAAGATGAAGTTGATGAAATAGTTAAAAAACTAAACTCATGGTGCAATGATAGCAAAGTAGATGTAATTATTACCACAGGCGGAACAGGCGTTACTGGACGAGATGTAACCCCTGAAGCATTAGAGAAAATAAAAGACAAGGATATTCCAGGTTTTGGAGAATTATTTAGATTGATTAGCTATAAAAAAATAGGAACTTCAACAATTCAATCTAGAGCTTTAGCGGTTTTATCGAAAGGAAAATATATTTTTGCACTTCCTGGATCTACCGGAGCTGTAACAGATGCATGGGAAGAAATTTTAAAATTTCAGTTAGACTCTAGGTTTTCTCCTTGTAATTTTATTGATTTAATTCCTAGATTAAAAGAAAAATAAATATGGGACATGTTGTAGAAAACGTTAATTGGTTTACAGGATTTGTATTTGGATTCGTTCATACTATTATTCCATTAATAGGTTTTTATTCAGGTTGGAGCATTAATCGTTTTTTTAAAATTATTTCTAATGGCTATATCGCTGGAATTTTAGGAGTAGTTTTAGCTCACATCGTTGCAGATTTTATTGCTGCAATCATTGATCCAAATTTGCGAAAAGCTGCAATTGGTATTGTTTTAGGAGGATTAGCTCCATTAATTTTAATTCCTTTACTTGAAAAGTATATTGTTAAAAGCAAACACCATATTGTTGCCGGTGACCATGAGGATGTTAAAAGAGATTTAGAAGACGAGCATCACAATCACTAAATCTTTAAATAAGTTTTAATTTTTTTTGTCTGTGAATAATAAAAATTCCACTTGATATAATAATCATAGATCCAATTATGCTTGTAAAGGGCGGAACTTCTTTAAACATTACGTAACCATAAAAAACACCCCAAATTATTATTGTATATCTAAAAACGGAAGTGGAAGATAAAGATGCGTATTTAATCGTAGTGATTGAGCAAACGTATCCAATAGAAAGGAATATAGCTGAGCTAGAAATAATTAATAATTCTTTAATGCTAATTGTTTGAAAATTAAAAACCATCTGTATACCAAATACCAAAGTGACCATTACGCAGGTCATAAATGCAATTTGAAAACTATCAAAATTATTTTGAATTTTTTTTGTATACACATCTCTTTGCGTAATAAATATTGCGGAAATTAGTGGAAAGATAAATGCATATCCGTATTCAAGTTTTCCTGGGTTAATGACAACTAAAACGCCAAAAAATCCTAATAACACCGCTGACCATCTTCTCCATCCCACAACTTCTTTTAAAAAAATTGCTCCAGATGCAGTAATTAAAATGGGAACAAGATTTAACAAAACATATGTTTCAGCTAATGGTAAAAGAGCTAATCCTAAAAAGAAAAAAATACCCGCTAAACTTTCGATAAAACCTCTGATTATTAATGGTTTTGACGTTAATAAAAATTTGA
>JAYQRG010000017.1:8661-15946 GCA_038146245.1 Candidatus Pelagibacteraceae bacterium
TTTTGGCTTTCTGTCTTTAATTGACCACATGCTCCCAAGATATCTTTTCCTCTTGATTTCCTTAAAGTTACTATTTGACCTGATTTTTTTATGATGGATATAAAACGATCTACATCTTCTTTATCTGACGGATGATATTCAACACCTGGCCAAGGATTAAATTCGATCAAATTCAATTTAGAGGGTATTTTACCCATGAGTTTTGCTAATTCTTTAGCACAATCTTCACTATCGTTAACGTTTTTAAGCAAAACATATTCTAGAAAAATTTTTTCTTTATTGATTTTGTAATAATAATTGCAACTTTCAATCAGATCATTGATTTTATATTTTTTATTAATGGGCATAATCTCTGTTCTAATTTTATCGTTTGGAGCATGTAGAGAAATAGCAAGATAAGTTCCGATTTCTTTTGCAGCATCCACAATTTTTGTTGTAATACCTGAGGTAGATACCGTTATTCTATGATTAGTAAAATTTAGCCCAAATTTATCTTTTAATATTTCAATTGATTTTTTTATATTATCAAAATTATAAAATGGCTCACCCATACCCATAAACACAATGTTGTTTATGAGTTTTTGTTCAGACCAATCTTTAATTTCATCTTTAGCAATTAAAACTTGATTAATAATCTCATTTGTAGATAAATTTTTTACCATTTTCTGAGACCCGGTATGACAAAACTTACAGTTCAAACTACAACCTACTTGAGAAGAAACACATAATGTAGCGTGAGTTTCACTTGGTATATAAACAGTTTCAATTAAATTTTTATCATCTAGTTCTATTAACCATTTAATGGTTCCATCTTTGGAAACTTGTTTTTTTTTTATATGTGGTCGGTGAAATAAAAAAAAATTACTTAAATTAGATTTTAAATCTTTAGATAAATTGCTGAATAAATCAATTTTTTGGTACCCTTTTTGATAAAAAAACTTCCAAATTTGATTTGTCCTCATCGAAGCTTCTTTTGCATTTAAAGATAAGTCTTTTGTTAAGAAGTTGTTAAGATCCTGATAATTAAAATCAGCAAAATGTATCATGGGTTTTTATTTTTTATTTTTGATATTTATCTTTCCACTCAGAATAAGGCATGCCATAGATCATTTCTCTTGCATCTGGGTCTGAAATTTCAATTCCCTTTTTAATTGCCTCTTCTCTAAACCATTTGGATAAACAGTTTCTGCAAAATCCAGCAAGATTCATTAAATCAATATTTTGAACATCCTTTCGATTTCTTAAATGATGAACTAACCTTTCGAAAGCTTTTGATTGAATTTCTTTTTTTGTGGCTTCGTCCATAAAATAATTATAAAAGTATTTTTTTATGAAATTAACAGGATCTTATGAAATTCCAACAGATAAACAAACTGTTTGGGAGGCTTTAAATAATCCAGATATATTACAAAAATGCATACCGGGCTGTGAAGAGTTTAAAAAGAATTCGGATACCAGTTTTGTAGCTAAAGCGACTAATAAAATTGGACCTTTTAATGCAAGTTTTGAAGGCAGTGTTGAGCTGAAAGATTTAAATCCACCAAATAGTTATACTCTGTCAGGAGAAGGAAATTCATCTGTTGGTTTTGCATCAGGGCAGGCTAAAGTTTTTCTAGAAGAAAAAAACGGAACTACAATTCTTACGTATGAAGTTGAAGCTAATGTAGGTGGAAAAATCGCTCAAGTTGGAAGTAGACTAATTGATATGACGGCAAAAAAAATGGCAGATATTTTTTTTGGTAAATTTTCAGAAGAAATAACACCAGTTGGTTTGGTTTCTTCAAAAGTTTCTGGCGGTTCAAAAGGTAAAAATAAAATTTATTTATTTGCTATTGCAACATTTGCAGTTTTAGCAATAGTTTACTTCACTTTATTTTAAACAACCAGCAGTAGTAAATTTAATCAACTGTTGTTTTTTACTTCTTTATTTGAGAGAATAAAAAAATCTAAGGGGGCTTAGATGAAAACAATTAACTTAAAAGTTAATGGTAAAATAATCGAAAAGACAGTTGAAGATAATACGATACTTGCATCTTTTTTAAGAGATCAATTAAATTTAACCGGAACCCACATCGGTTGCGATACAAGTCAGTGTGGTGCATGCGTAGTTCATCTAGATGGAAAATCAGTAAAAAGTTGCTCTATACTAGCAGCAGATGCGAATGGTTCTGAAGTTGTAACTATCGAGGGTTTATCTCAAAATGGAAAACTGCACGTAGTACAGGAAGCATTTAAAAAACATCATGGATTACAGTGTGGTTATTGCACTCCTGGCATGGTGATGAGCGCAGTTGATTTATTAAAAAATAATAAAAATCCATCGGATGAAGAAATTAGAAAAGGTTTAGAGGGTAATATCTGTAGATGCACTGGGTATCAAAATATTGTTGCCGCAGTTAAATCTGCAGCAGGAAAATTATAAATTGGAGAAATATAAATGGCTTCAAGCATGATAGGATCAAAAGTAGAAAGAAAAGAAGATAAGAAGTTTCTAACTGGTAAAGGAAGATATACAGCAGACATTAACCTTCATAATCAAAGCTACGCTGTATTTATTAGATCTCCACATGCGAGAGCTAAAATTAAAAGCGTTGATGCTAGTAAAGCAAAAAAATTGCCTGGTGTTATAGATGTTTTAACCGCAAAAGAATTACAAGAAGACAAAATTGGAGGCTTAATCGCTGGTTGGAAAATTATGAGTCAGGATGGAACTGAAATGAAATGTCCTCCTCATCCAGCATTAGCAGGTGATAGTGTTAATTATGTTGGTGATCATGTTGCAATTGTAATTGCAGAGACCCTTCAACAAGCAAAAGATGCAGCAGATGCAGTTCAAGTTGATTATAAAGTTTTAAAAGCAGTGGTTAGTACCAAAGACGCAATGAACTCAGAATCAATTTATGAATCGATTCCAAAAAATTTATGTTTTGATTGGCTTTTAGGAGATAAAGCAAAAACTGAACAGGCATTTTCTGGAGCAGACAAAGTTGTAAAATTGGACATTACCAATAATAGATTAGTTCCAAATGCCATGGAGCCTAGAGCTGCTATTGGTGATTACAACCCATCATCCGAAGAATTAACACTCTATACTACAAGTCAAAATCCTCATTTATCAAGATTAGTCATCTCAGCATTTAATGCGGTTCATCCTGAACATAAATTTAGAGTGATTGCTCCAGATGTAGGAGGTGGTTTTGGATCCAAAATATATCCTTACGCGGAAGATGTTGTTGTTGCTTGGGCAGCAAAAAGATTACAAAGACCTGTTAAATGGGTTTGCGAAAGAACTGAATCATTTTTATCAGATTGTCACGGAAGAGATCATGTAACTCACTGCGAATTAGCAGTAAAAAAAGACGGAACTATTTTAGGATTAAAAGTTGATACGATTGCAAATCTTGGTGGTTATGCATCTTTATTTGCTACCGTTACTCCAACTTATTTATACGGACCATTAGTTTTGGGACTTTATAATATCCCAGTAGCCTACTGTAATGTGAAAGGAGTATTTACAAATACTGCACCCGTAGATGCTTACCGTGGAGCTGGAAGACCCGAAGCCACATACATGATTGAACGACTGGTAGATAAAGCTGCTAAAGAAATTGGCATGGACCGTGCCGAATTTAGAAAAAGAAATTTTATAAAGCAGTTTCCTCACCAGCAATGTTTAGTTCATAACATTGATTCAGGCGATTATATTGCTCATTTAAATAAAGCATTGGATTTAGCTGACTATAAAAACTTTGAAAAAAGAAAGGCTGAATCTAGATCTAGAGGAAAATTGAGAGGAATTGGTTTTTCAACTTATATTGAGGCATGTGGTATCGCGCCTTCTGCAGCAGTAATGTCTTTAGGTTGCGGCGTAGGATTATGGGAGTCAGCTGAAATAAGATTTAATCCAACAGGAAATATTTCAGTATTTACAGGAACACATAGTCACGGACAAAGTCACGACACTACGTTTGCTCAAATAGTTTCTGATAAACTTGGTGTTCCAATTGAAAATATAGAATTAATACATGGGGATACAGATAAAGGTCCATTTGGTATGGGCACATATGGTTCTAGATCCTTAGCTGTAGGAGGTACTGCAATTGTTAAGGCTTGCGACAAAATCGTTGATAAAGGTAAAAAAGTTGCAGCTAAAATGCTTGAAGTAAGTCCAAACGATATAGATTTTAAAAATGGAGAATTTATTGTTCCAAATTCTAACAAAAAGAAAACTATCGGTGAAATTGCATTTGCTTGCTATGTGCCAGGAACTTACGGTGAAGTTAAATCTCCTCTTCCAGAAGGGGTAGAGCCAGGTTTAAAAGAAACTGCTTTTTATGATCCTGTAAACTTTTCTTTTCCGGCAGGCTCACATATTTGTGAAGTAGAGATAGATCCTGATACTGGTGAGACAAAAGTAGTAACATACACTTGCGTTGATGATTTTGGAAATTTAATTAACCCAATGATTGTGGAAGGTCAAATTCATGGTGGACTTGCCCAAGGTATTGGCCAGGCATTGTATGAAAATGCATATTATGATGAAACTGGCCAGTTAGTTACAGCTTCTTACATGGACTACTGCATGCCAAGAGCAGATAATTTCCCAGAATTTAGAATTGGATATACTTGTACTCCTGCAACCTCTAATCCTTTAGGAGTAAAAGGATGTGGTGAAGCTGGAGCGATTGCATCACCACCTGCTGTAATGAATGCTGTAGTAGATGCGATTGGAACCGAGATTTCTATGCCTGCAACTTCCGAAAAAGTATGGAGAGCTGTGAATGAAAAATCAAAAACAAAAAGTAAGGCAGCTTAAAAGGAGGGATTATGAAACTATTTAATTTTCATGAAGCAAAAAATCTTAAAGAAGCTACTAAATTATCCTCATCAAAATCAGCATATCTTGCAGGGGGACAAACTTTAATTCCATCTTTAAAATTAAGACTAGCAAGTTTTCAAGATGTAATTGATATTAAAGAGATTAAAGATCTTCAAGGCATCAAAGCTACTGGATCATCAGTTGCTATCGGTGCCACTACAAAACATGCAGATGTCGCAAGTTCTAAAGATGTAAAAAAAGCTATTCCATCTTTAGCTGGACTTGCTGGGGGTATTGGAGACCCACAAGTTAGGAATTGTGGTACCATTGGAGGATCTATTTCTAATAATGACCCAAGTGCTTGTTATCCGTCTGCTTGTATTGCTCTTGATGCTACAATTCATACCTCGGACCGAAAAATTCCAGCAGAAAAGTTTTTTACTGGAATGTTCGAAACTGCTTTAAAAAAGGGTGAATTAGTTACTAAAGTAGAATTTAATATTCCTGAAAAATCAGCTTATGTAAAATGTCCAAATCCAGCATCTCGCTATGCATTAGTGGGTGTTTATATTGCTAAATTTAAAAAAGAAGTGCGTTGTGCAGTTACAGGTGCACAATCCGTTGTTTACCGATGCAAAGAAATAGAAAATGCTCTAAACAAAAACTTCTCTGTAGATTCATTAGATTCAGTTACAATTAAATCTTCAGGACTAAACTCGGATATTCATGCTTCTGCTGAATATAGAGCTTCTTTAATCTTATCTTCTGCAAAAAAAGCAGTAGCTAATTGTAAATAGTTTTTATCAAAAATTATTTTTTTGATAATCTAATTCAAAATGAAAAATAGATTTGATGAAAAAATATTAGATGAAGCTTTACAATGGCTAGATCATTACCCAACGATAGCTCTTGCAACTGTTATAAAAACATGGGGTTCTTCCCCGCGTCCGGTTGGTAGTTTAATGATTGTTAATCAAAAAGCAGATTTTTCAGGTTCTGTATCAGGTGGTTGCGTGGAAGGGGAAGTTGTTAGGCAATGTATTGATTTATTAAATTCTAAAGAATTATTTAAAAAAATTGACTTTAAAGTATCAAACGAAAAAGCATGGAATGTAGGTCTAGCTTGCGGAGGAGAAATTTCTGTTTTTATAGAAAAAATTAACTAATGGATAAAAAAATATTAAAAAAAATTATTGATTTAAAATCTTTAAAAAAAGAATTTGCAGTAATTACTAATTTAGAAAATTCTAAAACTTATATTTATCTCAAGGAAGAAAATATTGATTCTGAATTAAAAAAATTTCAAGAAAAAATATCAAATTTTTTTCATTTAAGAAAAGACGGTGTTATTCCTGAGACACCTATATTTTTAAAAAACTATTTCAGTCCTATCCAAGTTGTAATTGTTGGAGCAGTTCATATTGCTCAATACTTTGTTGATTATGCAAAACATTTAAATTTAGACATATGTATTATTGATCCTAGAGGTTATTTTGCATCGGATAAAAGATTTCCCAATATTAAAATTTTAACTTTGTGGCCTGAGGAAGCTTTTAAGCATATCAATATAAATAAAGAAACAGCTTTAATTACACTTACTCATGATCCTAAAATTGATGACCCTGCCATACAGGAAGCTTTAAAAAAAAAATGTTTTTATATTGGAGCTTTAGGAAGCGTTAATACTCATAAAAGTCGTTGTTTAAGATTAAAGGAAGCTGGTTTTTCAGAAACTGATATTAAAAAAATATTTGGTCCAATCGGAATTAAATTTGGAGGAAAGTCTGCCCCTGAGATAGCCCTATCTATCATTTTTCAGTTAATGAATGAGATTTATAAAAAATGATAGTTGCTATTTTACTAGCAGCTGGACTGTCATCTAGAACAGGAAAATCTAATAAATTATTAAGGATCTATAAAAAAAAACCTTTAATTCTTCATTCCATAGAAAATCTAAAAAAGAGTAAAGTAAATAAAATTTATATTATTTTAGGAAAAGATTCTAATGAAATTAAAAAGGTAATAAAAAAAGATAAAAAAATACAATTTATTTTCAATAAAAATTATAAAAGGGGAATTTCTTTTTCGATTAAAGCCGGTTTAAAAAAACTGAGTAAAAAAGTTAATAAATTTTTTATTTGTCTTGCAGATATGCCTTTGGTTTCTCATAAAATAATCGATAAAATGATTAAAAAATCAAAACACCTAAATATTCCTCTTATTCCTTATTTTAAAAAACAACAAGGAAACCCAGTTTTAATACCTATAAATTTTAAGGAAAAACTTATGAAAATAAAAGGTGACCGTGGAGCAAAAAAAATTATCAAAAAAAAATTTATAACATTTCAAAGTACAAAAAGTGTTACTAGAGATTTTGATACTATTAAAGATTTTAAAATTTAAATAATTTAATTTTTTCTTCTAAGGACTCCGGATTTATTAAGTGAATAGTTTGAATTCCAAATT
>JAYQRG010000018.1:0-15367 GCA_038146245.1 Candidatus Pelagibacteraceae bacterium
GTAATTAATTGTACTTCGGGTGATTTAATTCTTTCGTTTACTTTTACTTTGGAATTTTGCATCAAAGATTAAATTTTAGGTGGTGAAGCTAAGTTGGTAAATTTTTTAATAGCTTCATCTAGTAGAATAGTTTCTTGGTTTTCTTCTCCAAGCTTCCTAATAGTAACTGTACCATTAGTCACTTCTTTGCCACCACAAATCATTAAATAGGGAATTTTACTCAGTGAATGTTCTCGAATTTTGTAATTAATTTTTTCATTTCTTATATCGATAATAGATCTAAAATGATTTTTTTCAAGTATCGTTTTAATATTGTTTACATAATCTTTTTGTTCTTCACTAATAGAAAGTACACCTAGCTGTATAGGCGCAAGCCAAAAAGGAAACTTTCCAGCATGATGCTCAATCAAAATTCCTATAAATCTTTCAAGAGATCCAAACATTGCTCTATGTAGCATTACTGGTGTTTTTTTATTTTGATCTTTATCGACATAGGTTGCCCCCAACCTTCCTGGTAAATTTAAATCAACTTGTAAAGTTCCACATTGCCAGTCACGTCCAATCGCATCTACTAAAACGAATTCTATTTTGGGTCCGTAAAATGCACCCTCGCCTTTATTAATAGCAAAATCTAACTTGGTTTGTTTAATAGCGCTTAATAGCGCTTGTTCGCTTTGATCCCAAACACTGTCTTCTCCAACTCTTTTCTCTGGTCTATCAGCAAATTTCAGTTTTATTTTGTCAAAACCAAATACTTTATAAATTTTCATAATAAGCTGAATTACTTTTAATGACTCTTCTTGAATTTGTTCCATAGTACAAAAAATGTGAGCATCATCTTGAGTGAATGCTCTGACCCTCATTAATCCATGCATGGCTCCGGATGTTTCATATCGATGCACTTTTCCAAATTCAGAAATTTTTAGAGGTAAATCTCTATAGCTTTTTAAACCTTGGTTATAAACCTGGACATGTCCTGGACAGTTCATGGGTTTAATCGCAAATGTTTTATCGTCTACTTCTGTAGTATACATATACTCTTTAAATTTTTCCCAGTGTCCTGATTTTTCCCATAAAGTCCGATCTAAAATTTGTGGTGTATTTACTTCTATATAACCAGAGACATCTTGCTGTTTTCGCATATAAGACACTAGGTTTTGAAAAAGCGCCCACCCTTTTGGATGCCAGAAAACTGCCCCTGGGCTTTCTTCCTGAAAATGAAATAGATCTAGTTGTTTGCCAAGGATTCTATGATCTCTTTTTTCAGCTTCTTCAATGCGGTGTAAATATTCCTCTAAGTCCTTTTTGGTTCTCCAGCAAGTTCCATAAATTCTTTGAAGCATTTTATTTTTTGAGTCACCTCTCCAATAAGCACCTGCGACTTTCATTAATTTAAATGCTTTTCCGATTTTTCCTAAACTTGGAAGATGTGGGCCTCTACAAAGATCATGCCAATCCCCATGAAAATAAATTGATACCTCTTCTTTTGGTGGAATGCTTTCAATAATCTCAGCTTTGTAATGTTCTCCAATTTTTTTAAAATGTTCGATAGCTTTTTTTCTATCCCAAACCTCTCTTGAAGTTTTCGGATCTTGTTCAATGATTTCCATCATTTTTTTTTCAATTTTTGACAAATCCTCATCCGTAAAAGGTTCATCTCTTGCAAAATCATAATAAAAGCCATTTTCTATTACTGGGCCAATCGTAACTTGTGTGCCGGGATAAAGCTGCTGAACTGCCATTGCCATACAATGTGCGGAGTCGTGTCTTATCAGTTCTAGCGCATACTCATCATCCAAAGTGATAATTTTAATTTTTGCATTTTGATCAATTTTAAAAGTTAAATCTTTAAATTGACCATCTACTTCTACTGCTAATGCTTTTTTTGCTAAGGATGGGGAAATATCTTTTGCTATATCAAAACCAGTAATTCCAGCTTGATATTTTTTTGTATTTCCATCAGGTAAAGTTATTAAAACCATTTTTTAATTATTAAACTAATGAGTGATATATTTCTAGTGTTCTAGAACACATAAGTTCGCGGGTATAGTTTTGCAATACATTTTTTCTTCCTTGTTTTCCAATAGCTTCTAAGATTTTAGAATCTTGATTGCTAATCAAGTCTAAGTTTTTAGATAATGACTCAGGATTTTCAGAATCAAAAAGCCATCCGGTTTTATTGTTTATTACAGTTTCTAGAGAGCCTCCAATATTACTTGCTAACACGGGCACCTCCATGGATTGTGCTTCTACACTTACCCTCCCAAATGCTTCAGGTTCAATAGAAGACGAAACTACTAAATTAGAAATCGCATAAGCAACTGGCATTTTTTTAATTCCGTGAGCTAATATTATATTTCCTGTTAATTGATACTTATTAATTAAACTTAACAATTCTTCTCTATACTTATCTTTTCCTTTAGAATCGCCAATGATTAATCCAAAAATAGAGTTTACTTTATTTTGTCCGCGCAAAATATTTAAGGCTTCAACAAATAATTTTTGACCTTTCCAATAGGTTAATCTACCCGGTAACAAAACAATAAATTTATTATTTGGAATGTTTAAAAAATTTTTTAACTTTGACTTTTCATCTTCAGTTACATTTTTAGGACTGAAATAGTCTTGATCGACTCCCCGTTTTACAACTGAAGTTTTAGTTTTGACGTTATAATTTTCATGAATATGGTTTAAAATAAAATTAGAGCCTGCAATCACATGATCGCATCTTAGCATGATGGAATTATAAAATTTCTTTAAATTAGATTTAAAATTATAAGTTCCATGAAAGGTACTAACTAACTTAGCTTTAGTAAATAAACTTGCAAAATAACAAGACCAAGCTGGACCTCTACTTCTAACATGAACTATATTTATTCTTAAAAAAAGAAGAATAAAAAAAATAACGAAAATATTTATGAGTATAAAAAAAATATTCTTATTAATGGGCCATCTAATAATTTTAATTTTTTTTCTATCTAAAAGATCAAGTAATTTGCCACCACTTGTTAGGATAGCTGAAAACCCTCCTTCTTTAGAAACGTATTCGGCAACATGAAGTGCTCCGGTCTCCGCACCTCCCACGTTCATTTCTGGAATAACTTGAAGTAATCTAATTTTTGCACTCATTATAAATTTTTAATATCTATATATGCTAAAAATATGAAAAATATAAAAAAATACTTCATAACCTCAAAAGGAGAAAAAATTAGATATTTGTATGTACCGTGCTCAAAAAAAATAACTTTAGTTTTTTTTCATGGATTAATGAGTGATATAACAGGAAAGAAAATTAATTTTTTATTAAAATTTTGCGATAAATTCAAAATAGGTTTTTTATCATACGAGTATTCAGGTCATGGAAAATCCTCTGGAAAGTTCGAAGAGTGTGGCATTGACGATTGGATTAGGCAGGGAAAAGAGATCATCAAAGCAAAAATTAATAATCATAGATTAATTTTGGTTGGTTCTTCTTGCGGAGGATGGATTGGGGCTAAAATGATTTTCCATTTTAAGAAAATTATGGGTTATGTCGGTATTGCAGCCGCGGCTGATTTTACTAAATTTCTTTTGTGGAATTCTTTTACTAATAAAGTAAAAAAAAAAATCATATCTGGAAAAATTCACAAATTAAAAAATGAATATGATGGTTACTATCCCATTTCAAAAAAACTAATCTTGGGAGGGAAAAAAAATTTAATATTACATAAAAAAAAAAATTGTAATTTTCCTGTAAGATTTCTTCATGGAGCGAAGGACAATGTCGTACCTTTAGAGTATTCTATTAAGTTATCAAAAACGCTAAATTCAAATAATAGTTTAATACTTGTTCAATCTAATGGTGATCACAGCTTATCAAAAAAAAACGATTTGGATAAATTAGGTCAAGAATTAAGATATATTCTCAAAAATAGAAGTTAGGCCTTCTTTGTATGTTGGATATTTTAATTTATACCCCAGAATGCTTTTCATTTTTTTATTAGATACTTTTTTTTTATCTAAATAAAATTCTTTCATCATATTACTTTTAATATGATCAATATTAATAAGTGGTGGCGGGCTTATTTTTAATAAATTAGAAGCAAACAAAACTGTTTCTTTATAAGAACAGGGAAGATCATCAGAAATATTTAAAATTTCTTCTTCAGGAAGCTTTTCGAATGACTCAAATAAAACTCTTGCTATGTCTTCAACATGAATTCTTGAAAATACTTGTTTTTCATCATCGACAACACCTTCTATTTGGTTTGCTTTTAATCTATCAAAAATATTTCTCTCCTTCGAATAAATTCCGGATAATCTAAAAATTCTGTTTTTTTTAAATTTTTTTATAACTGATTCTGCTTCTAATCTTTTTTTTCCGTTTAATGATGATGGTTTACAAATTGTATCTTCATTCACCCAATTCCCTTCATGATTTCCATAAACACTGGTGGAAGATAAATACCCTAACCATTTAAGATTTTTTGATTGATTTATGGTATTAGAAAAAAATTTACTTATATTTTTTTCTAATGTAGGCGGGGTAGAAATTAAGATATGTGTAGAATTTTCTAATGCAGGAATAATATTTTTATCAAACTTATCATTCTCAAAATAAAAATATTTAATTTTATTATATTCAATTGAATTTCTGCTGGTTCCCGCAGAATCAAATGGTAATTTTTTTTCAATTAAATAATCACAAAGATATTTTGCCGTATGACCAAAGCCAAAAAAAAAAATATTTAACTTATTAGCCAATTTTTTTTTCTAATTTTTTATTGCTGATAGGATGTTCTAATTTATCAAGCATCTCTTTAGGGCATACTTGAACAAATTTACTTACGTTTACATCCCAATCATAAAGTATTTGTTTAGCATAGTCTGATTTAGTCTTAGATTGATGCTCTTGTATTAGATTTTTTAAAAAAGATTTCCAATAATCAGTTTCTAATGAATTATAAACTATACTTGAAGGATTTACTAAATTCTCGAAATTATTTTCTGGATCGTAAATAAATGCCATACCACCCGTCATGCCTGCAGCAAAATTATCACCAATTTTACCAAGAATAACTGCATAACCGCCGGTCATGTATTCGCAACCATTAGAGCCACAACCTTCAACAACAGCCGTTGCCCCAGAATTTCTAACTGCAAATCTTTCACCTGCTTGTCCAGCTGCAAATAGTTTACCTGAGGTAGCTCCGTAAAGAACTGTATTGCCAATTATTGTGTTTAACTCGGTTTGGATTTTCATGGCTCTTGGTGGTCTTGCGATTATAGTTGCTCCGGACAAACCTTTTCCAACATAATCGTTACAATCTCCAACTACTTCTATGGTCATACCTTTTAAACCAAATGCACCTAGGGATTGACCGGCTGATCCTCTAAGTTTTATTTTAATTTGCTCTTCTGTAAATTCTTTATGTTTAAATTTAGTTACCAAAATAGATGATAATCTTGCACCCACAGTTCTATCAGTATTACGAATATTATAACTGAGTTCAATTTTTTGACCTTTTTCGATTAATGGCAATACATCTTTGATAATTTTTTGATCAAGAGTATCTGGAACTTCATTTCTAATTTTATCCTGACAGTATCTTGGATTGTCACCAGGATCAGCTTGGACTAACAATGGATTAAAATCTAGATCATCAAGTATTGCAGACCCTTTAGATACTTGAGCAAGCAAATCAGTTCTTCCAATTACTTCATTTAAATTTGTAAATCCAAGACTTGCTAAAATTTCTCTTACTTCTTCAGCAACGAAAGTGAATAAATTCACAACTTTTTCTGGGGTGCCGGTGAATTTTTTTCTTAGATTTTCATTTTGGGTACAAATACCAACTGGACACGTATCTGAATGACATTGACGAACCATTATACACCCCATCGCAACTAAACTGGTTGTGGCTATTCCAAATTCATCCGCACCCATCATTGCTGCAATCACAACATCCCTTCCAGTTTTAATTCCACCATCAGTTCGAAGAACAACTTTATGTCGTAGATTATTTAAAGTTAAAATTTGATTAGTTTCTGTTAAACCCATCTCCCAAGGAAGCCCCACGTATTTTACACTTGTTTGCGGTGAAGCACCTGTGCCACCATTATGTCCGCTAATTAAAATGATATCCGCTTTTGCTTTTGCAACTCCAGCTGCAATCGTTCCAACTCCGTTCGCAGCAACTAACTTCACTCCAACTCTTGCAATAGGGTTGATTTGTTTAAGATCATAAATTAATTGAGCCAAATCTTCTATACTATAAATATCATGATGAGGTGGAGGGCTTACTAAAGTAACTCCAGGTGTGCTATGCCTTAATTGTGCGATATATTTTGAAACTTTAAAACCTGGTAATTGACCGCCTTCTCCAGGTTTTGCTCCTTGGGATATTTTAATTTCAATTTCATTACAGTTATTTAAATATTTCGCTGTAACACCAAACCTTGCAGATGCTATCTGCTTAACTCTTGAGCTAGCGTTGTCTCCGTTTGCCAGAGGTTCAAATCTTTTTTCATCTTCTCCGCCTTCTCCACTACAAGATGCACCACCAATCCGATTCATAGCTATAGCAAGAGTTTCATGGGCTTCTTTAGATAAAGCACCTAAAGACATGCTGCCAGAACCAAATCTTTTTCTAATTTCGTTAACAGACTCAACGTCCTCTAAAGGAATAGGTTTTCTTTTAGATTTAAAATCTAAAAGATCTCTCAAATGAATAGGTGGTAAATTATTTACGATTTTAGAATATTTTTTATATGTATCGTAAGAGTCATTGGTAACAGCACTTTGTAATAAATGAATAGTTTTAGCAATATACCCGTGCGTTTCGCCACCGTATCGATACTTATAAATTCCACCTATTGGCAAAGAGATTATATTTTCTCTAAAAGTTTTTTCATGCTGGTTTCTAATCATTTTTTCTATTCCAATAATCCCAATACCTGAAATCCTTGACTCTAAACCTGGAAAATATTCGCTCACTAATGTTCTAGATAAGCCTAAGCCTTGAAAGTTTTGACCACCTCGATAAGAACTTACTACTGAAATTCCCATTTTAGACATGATTTTTAACAAACCATCATTTATGGATTTTACATATTTTTGAACACACTCATCAAAAGTATATTTATCAAATAACCCTTTCTCAAATCTTTGATATATAGAATCGATAGCGAGATATGGGTTTACAGTAGTTGCGCCTACTCCGATAAGCACAGCAAAATAATGCGTGTCTAAACACTCAGAAGATTTTACATTTAGTGAGACAAACTTTCTAAGACCTAAATTTACTAGATGAGATTGGATGGCGCCTAATGCCAAAATAACAGGGATTGATATTCTATCTTTTGAAATATTTTCATCTGAAATAATAATATGTTTTATCCCAGATCTAACATGTTGCTCAGCCTCAGTTCTAATTCTTTCTAACTGATTTTTTAGGTCTAAAGTATTGTTTTGAACATCAAAAGAGATATCTATTAATGCTGTTTCTTTTTTGAAAATATCAAACAATTTTTTAAACTGAATATTTGTTAATACTGGACTTTCAATCAAATAGCTTTTTTGTTTTGTTAAACTATCATCTAAAATATTTTCAAGATTTCCAAAGCGTGTATTTAATGACATCACGCGATTTTCTCTAAGAGAGTCGATCGGAGGATTGGTTACTTGTGAAAAATTTTGTCTAAAAAAATGAGATAGGGGTCTAAATTTTTCTGACAAAACGGCAACTGGAGTATCATCACCCATGGATCCTACAGCTTCTTTTCCCTCTTCAATCATTGGGTGAAGGATCAATTCCAAATCTTCAATGGATAATCCAGCTAAAAACTGTCTTTGTCTTAACTCACTTCCAGAATAAATATGCTTTTCTTTTAAGTCAGAAAAATCATCTGATAAATTAAAGTTATTTTTTCCAAACTGTTTATAAATTGAGTTAGAAGATAAATGATCTTTAGTTTTTTGATCGTTAAAATATTTTCCTTTATCTAAATCAAGAGAAATCATTTGGCCTGGTCCTACTCTTCCTTTGAATTCTACATTTTCCTCTTGAACACTAACCATTCCAGTTTCGGATCCAGCTATAAGCATCTTATCTTTTGTAATACAGTATCGCAGTGGTCTGAGTCCATTACGGTCAGAAGCTGCAATAATCCATCTTCCATCAAAAGCTGCAATAGCTGCTGGTCCATCCCAAGGCTCAATCAAAGAATTCAAATAGTTATACATTTCTCTGTGAGCTTCAGGCATAATTGTACTTTTTTTGGACCACGCTTCTGGAATAAGCATCATCTTTGCAATTGGCAAAGCTCTTCCAGTTCTAATAAGAAGCTCCATCACCGCATCAAGAGACGCTGTGTCAGAATTATTTGCTTTGATTACTGGTTTAAGGTCATTAATATTTTCTATCAACTCACTATTCATTCCAGCTTCATGTGTTTTCATCCAATTTGTATTTCCTTTAAGAGTATTAATTTCTCCGTTGTGAGCTAAAATACGAAATGGTTGACTAAGTTCCCAAGAAGGAAAGGTGTTTGTTGAAAATCTTTGATGAAAAATTGCAAATCTGGAAATAAACCTATCATCTAATAAATCTGGATAAAAGTCTGAGATGTTTTGCGCTAAAAACATTCCTTTATAGATCACTGATTTTGAGCTTAAAGAACAAATATAGAAGCTATTAATTTGTTCATTAAATGCCCTGTTTTCTACTCTTTTTCTTACTTGATATAAAATTCTTTCTAACTCCTCAAACTCATATTTTTTTTCACAAGAAAAAATAATTTGCTCTATTTCAGGTCTAGTATCGTTAGCTTTTTGACCAAGAACTTTTGGATTTACTGGCACTTGTCTCCAAGAATGGATATAGAAATTTTTATTTAATAACTCTTGCTCTATAATTGTTCTTGCTCTTTCCTGAGCTGAAAAATTATTTCTAGGTAAAAAAATCATACCTAAACATAATTCTTGTTGATCAGTAATTTTTTGCCCGATTTTACTTACTTTTTCAGCAAAGAATTCTCTACTAAACTCTAAATGAATACCCGCACCATCACCAGTTTTTCCATCTGCATCAACAGCGCCTCTGTGCCATACTGCTTTTAAAGCTTCAATTGCCTTTTCAACTACCTGCCTATTTTTTTTTCCACTCATAGAGGCAACAAAACCTACACCGCAAGCATCATGTTCGGTAATATTAATATGATTTTTTTCTAATACAGATTTATTTTTTAAATATTTTTCAATCATGCAGCTTTTGTTTTTTTGCTTTCTCTTAAGCTTTTAAGATATTGATTAATAGATTTTGCGGCATCTCTTCCATCTCTTATTGCCCATACAACTAGAGAAGCTCCTCTTACTATATCTCCAGCGGCAAATACTCCTTCGATATTAGTTTTCATCGATTTTAAATCTTTATGTAAAAGAGTTCCCCATTTAGAAACTTCAAGCTTAGGTTCATTAAATAACTGAGGAATATTTTCTGGATCAAAACCTAAGGCTTTAATAACCATATCGGCTTTTAATTTCTCTTCAGAGCCTTCAATAATTTTTGGCGACTGTCTTCCTGAAGAATCTGGCTCCCCTAGTCGAATTTTGTTAATGATAACGTTTTCTACTTTATTTTTTCCTTCAAAACTTTTTGGAGTTGATAACCAAACAAATTTCACACCTTCTTCTTCAGCATTAGCAACTTCTCTGGCAGAACCTGGCATATTAGATCTGTCTCTTCTATATAAGCACGAAACAGACTTTGCTCCTTGTCGAACAGCAGTTCTAACACAGTCCATAGCTGTATCTCCACCGCCAATCACTATGATATCTTTTCCTTCAGCATTTAATGTTCCGTCTTCAAATTTTTTAACTTTATCTCCTAATCCTTTTTTGTTTGAAGCAGTTAAATATTCCATGGCAGGAAATATATTCTCTAACTCAGATCCAGGTATCTCTATCTCTCTAGCTTTATAAACACCTGTTGCAATCAATATTGCCTCATGTTTATTTTTTAACTCTTTTAACGTTGAATTTTTTCCAACTTCATAATTTTTAACTATTTTAATATTACTCTCTTCTATTAACTTAATTCTTCTTAAAACTGACTGTTTGTCTAATTTAAAGTTTGGTATTCCATAAATTAAAAGTCCACCTGCTCTATCATAGCGATCATATATTGTGATTTGATATCCAAATTTTCTTAATTCTGTAGCGGCAGCTAAACCTGCTGGACCAGCTCCAATAATTCCAATTGACTGTTTTATTTCTTTAAGAGGTTTGATCGGTTCGATCCAACCATTTTCCCAAGCGTTATTTGTTATAAATTTTTCTACAGCACCAATGGTGACAGTGCCATGACCAGATTGTTCTATAACACAATTTCCTTCGCATAATCTGTCCTGTGGGCAAATACTCCCACATACTTCTGGCATAGAGTTTGTTGAAGATGAAAGTTCATAAGCTTCTTTTAATCTTCCCTCGGCAGTTAATTTTAACCAATCAGGGATATTGTTATGTAATGGGCAATGCACTTGGCAAAATGGTGTTCCACATTGGGAACATCTACTTGCCTGTTCAGCAGCTTTGTTATTTATAAAGTCTTTGTAAATTTCTAAAAAATTTTTAGTTCGTAGTTTTGAATCCAGTTTTTCAGGTGTTTCTTTCCTTAAATCGACAAATTTTAACATTTTTTCCATAATATTTTAAAAAATTGCCATATAATTATTAATTTAATTAAAAAGTAAATATAAATATAGTTTAATTAGGTAATAAATATTTACCTAATATATGTTAAATTTAATCAATATTATAATTTTATACTAACTTAAAGTTGTAATAGGTCATATTTGTTTAGTGCATATCTATTTGTTGTCTTATTGTTTTATTAAACTATTGAAAATCTATGAGTGAGATCATTTTAATAAAAATTACGATACTAGCTTTATTTCAAGGACTTACAGAATTTATTCCCGTCTCTTCATCTGGAATTTTAGTAGTAATTGAAGAGCTAATTAAACTCCAAGATAAAAATTTAAACCTTTTATTTAATATTTCGGTTCACTTTGGATCTTTAATTGCCGTCATGATTTATTTTTACAAAGATGTTATTGGATTACTAAAAAATTTCAAATTATTATTAAATATCATAATTGCAACTATACCAGTTGTGATCATTGGAGGGGCTGTTAAATTATTAAATATAAATACAATCCTTCAAGCGATCCCAGTAGTTGCAACAACAACAATATTTTTTTCTTTAGTATTATATTGGTCGGATAAAACCAAAGTTTCAAACTCATTTAAAGATTATATTAAAAATAAAGAAGCTTTAATTATCGGTCTTGCTCAAGCAATCGCGATTATTCCTGGAACATCTAGATCAGGAATTACTATTACTGCAGCAAGGTTTTTAGGATTTAACAGAATAGATTCTGCAAAATTTTCTTTTTTAATTTGTATGCCTGTATTGTTTGCTGCAACCGTACTTGGTTCATTTGATATTGTTTTCAATTTTGATAAAAATATTATGATACTATTATTCGTTGCTTTCTTATTATCTTTAATATCTTCTATTATTTGTATAAAATATTTCTTAAAATTTTTATCTAAATATAGTCTTAACTTTTTTGTAATAGTAAGATTAATAATTGGCTTTGGATTAATTTTTTATATTTTATAAAAAATTATTTTGTAAACTGACCCTCAGGTCTATACATCACGCATGTTTTGGTTATAGATTCTTGGAAGGTCTTAGGCTTAATATTTAAATCTCCTAGGGTTTTATTTTCACCTGAAAGAATATTATCACCACTTTCTAAAGTTTTGACTTGATCTAGAGTTAAAATTGGATTGGGTAATAAACCAAAGAAAAATCCTTGTATACGTGCAATAGAAAAGTTAATTGGCACAACAATATTTTTAGATCTAATTTCGCTACTTATAATTGATAACATTTCTTTTAAAGTAAAAATATCAGGACCCGCTAATTCAAACGTTACTTTTTCAAAATCACTTTTAAAAATTTTGCTAATAGCTGAGGCAACGTCTCCAACATGAACTGGTTGAAACTTAACTTCTGATCCAGCAAGAGGAATAATCGGCAAATATTTTGCAAGTTTGGCAAACATATTGGTAAATTTATCTTGGTTTCCACCAACTATGACGCTAGGTTTGCAAATAACATAATTATCTAATTCTTTTTTTACAATTTCTTCCGATTGATATTTAGTATCAAGATATTCAGATTGCGTACCTTGCTTTACTCCTAAACTAGAAACATGAATGTATTTTTTTATATTTTTATTAGCTTTAATTAAATTTACTAAGTTTTTAGTAAACTCTATATGAGTTTTTTTAAAAGTATTTTCCCCTTTTTGATTTAAAATTCCAACTGCATTTAGAATAAAGTCACAATCTTTTATAAAATCTTCAATTTGAACCGTATCGAAAATATTAATTTTTTTTAAAGTAATTTGGCCTGGTTCGCCGTGAATTTTTAGATGATTTTTTTCGTAAGGGTTTCTAGTAGCTACAACTAGTTTGTATCCATCTTTTGCAAGTTTTTTGAGAACAGCATCGCCTAGGTAACCGCTAGCCCCAAATAAACCAATTTGTTTGTTTAAATAACCACTCATTTTATATATACAATTATAAATTGAATTTTATGAATATTAAATTCAGGCTACATTTAAACGATCTAGATAATCAAACAAGTTCAAAATTAATGAAATCAACATCTATTGCTGTTGATTCTGAAACCATGGGACTTAAAGTAAAAACTGACAGACTTTGTTTAGCCCAAATGTGTATGGAAAAAGATGAGGTTCATATCATTCAATTTAATAAAAAATTTAACGCCCCAAACTTTGTATCCATATTAGAAAACTCAAAAATTTTAAAAATTGGTCAGTTTCTGAGATTTGATTTGGCTGTATTTAAACATTATTTAAATGCTAGCACTAAAAACATTTATGATTGTAAAATCGCGTCAAAGATTTGTAGGACAAGTACCAGTAATCATGGTCTTAAAGATCTGTGTAAGGATCTTTTAGGTGTGGCAATCTCCAAAGAGCAGCAACAAAGTGACTGGGGTGCAAATAAACTATCAGATGAACAATTAAAATATGCGGCTACTGATGTTATTTACCTACACGAATTGAAAACAAAACTAGATGAAATTCTTAAAAGGGAAAATAAATTGGAACTTGCACAAAATTGCTTTAACTTTTTAGAAAGTCGAGTCAATTTAGATCTTGCAGGAATTGATTTTGATATTTTTGCACACTCGTAAAACATGACAAAAAAAAATAAAATTGTTGAAATAGGTAAATCGGTAATTAAATCTGAAATAAGCGCTTTAAGTAAATTAAAATCATCTCTAGGGAAATCTTTTGAAAAAGCTGCAAATGTAATTGATAAAACATCTGGTTCTTTAGTTTTTGTTGGAGTTGGCAAGAGTAAACTAATTCTAGATAAAGCATGTGGAACTTTCACTTCTCTAGGAATTAGCGCTTATTCTTTAGACCCGCTTCAAGCTTCGCATGGATCAATGGGTGGCCTTAAAAGAAACGATACGTTAATTGTAGCGTCCTATAGCGGGAGTAGTTCAGAACTTTATACTATTTTGAGATTTGCAAAAAATTTTAAAATAAAAGTAATTGGTATTAGTTCAAATTCAAAATCCAAACTAATTATAAATTCTGATATCAAATTAATTCTTCCAAAAGTAAAAGAGGCGGGAAATAAAAATTTAGATTTAGTTCCTACTAGTTCTAGTTCTATGTTATTAGGAATGACTGACGCTTTAGCTATTTCTATTGCAACTAAACGTAATTTTAAAAAAGAAAAATTTGCAACTCATCATCCACTTGGTGCCATTGGTAAAAACTTAACACCTGTTAATGAATTATTAATTTCAGGATCAAAAATTCCTTATGTAAAACCTGACTCTAGTATTCCACAAATCTTACTTAAAATTTCTGAAAAAAAATTAGGGTGTGCATTGGTAGGAAATATAAAAAAAGTAAAAGGAATTATCACAGATGGAGACATTTCTAGAACCTTAAGAAATCAAAAATCTTTTCTAACAAAAAAAGCAAAGGATATTTTAACTTCAAAACCACTCTCGATTCAAACTACTTTAACCGTAAGTGATGCGATTAAGCTTATGAATCAAAAAAGAATTACAATTTTATTAGTGTATCAGGGTAGACAATTTAAAGGATTAATAAGTATGCATTACTTATTAGAATTTTTAAATTAAACCTGAATATGAAAAAAATAATTCTAATTAGAAATAGCTTAATCATTATAATTACTGGTTTATTTATATATTTTTATTTTATTTTACCTTCTCAAAAAAAAGGTTTTATTGATGTCACCAAAAATGAAGCAAACCAAAGTCTTAAAAAAGATAATAGTAAAAGTGGGATTAACGAAACAAAATTTTTAAACGCTGAATATTTAAGTTCAGACGAAAAAGGAAATATTTATACCACAAGAGCTGAAGAAGCTGTTTTAAACAATGATAATAAAGATAATATTCTTTTAAAGAGAGTATATTCTTTTACTAAAATGAAAGATGGAACTTTATTAGAAATTCATTCTGATACTGGAGTTTACGATAAAAAAACAAAAAATGTGATTTACAAAGGTCATGTTATTATTACCAATAAAACTTCTAAAATTACATGTGATTATGCTTTTTATGATACAAAAAAAAATATGGTGGAATTAAAAAATAATGTCGTTGGTTATAGCGTTGATAATGAAAAGAAAATGAAGAATAGAATTGAATCTGATATGGCTAGTTTAGATGTAAATTCTAAAAATCTAAGTTTGCAAATGTTTTCGAAAGATCAAAAAGTATATGGACGAAACGAAAAAAACTAAAATACGAATTGTTGCAGATACCAAAAGTAAAGCTGGAGCTCCAGAAATAACGCCTGTTCTAGAATTAAATAAAAAATATTTATTAAAAAATAAACACATAGCAGAAAATGAAAACACTATCCTACTGACTAAAGATAGAATTATTAAAGATAAAATAAAAATTATATCTAACAAAGTAATAAATTTAAAAAAACATGAAGAAGATACTTTAGTTGTAAAAGGAGTTTCTAAAACACTAGGTGGAAAAGCAATTTTAAAAAACATTAACCTTAAAGCACAACCTGGAAAAATAGTAGGGCTTTTAGGCCCAAATGGCTCGGGTAAAACTACTTTATTTAATTGTATCATTGGTAACTTAAAAGCAGATTCTGGTAAAATTATTCACCATGGCGAAGTAATTAATGACCAGCCAATTCATCACCGTGCAAGATCTGGTATTACACTTCTCCAGCAAGAAAGGTCATTGTTCTCAAACATGACCAGTTTTGA
>JAYQRG010000019.1:0-2970 GCA_038146245.1 Candidatus Pelagibacteraceae bacterium
CCATATCCCATTAAAATACCTTGTCACCGGGTCATTAGATCTGATGGAAAATTAGGTGGTTATTCAGGCCCTGGAGGGGTTATTAAAAAGAAAAGACTACTAGATTCTGAGCGATAAACCTTGATCTGCTATTTTAATAATCTCTTTTTTTATTTCTGGAAATTGATCTAATTTTTGGAAAACATTTTTCCTCAGATTAGAAATGCTGTTATTTTTAATTTTAAAAATTTTTCGAATGACATCCATGGAGGTTGCAAACAATAAATTATTTATTTTCGTTTTTTTTTCATACTCCTCTAAAATTGAGTATTCACCTAAATCGTAGCCATAATATTGTTTATTTTTATAAATTTTGTAAAGCTGCTCTACATCACGAATGCTCATATTCCAGCCTTGACCTGCGATTGGATGTATTTTGTGTGTACAATCTCCTAAAAAAATTTCTCGCACATTGATAGTGGAAGTTAAAAAATTAAAACTTAAATGAAAATCTTCGATTGGTAATTTTATTTTTATTTTTGATAAAAAATTAAATTTTTCATTAAAAAATTTTTCCAATTCTAATCTAGAATTAATTAATTGATTAACTTCTGAACTAATGTTTACTGACCAAACTACAGAGGTTAGAGTGGGGGATAGAGGTAAAAAAGCAATTGGTCCATTTTCTGTAAAAAATTGCCTTGAACAGTTATTAATTATTTTATCGTGTTGAATAATAAAAGTGTAAGCTTTTTCTTTATAATCCCATTTTAAAAACTCTCTCTTATCAGTAAAGGTTTTAATAGATAAAGAGTATTTTTCTTTTAAAGCTTCCGACTGGCTTATTTTTAACTTTATTATTAAATCATCTAATTTATTTTCTAAATCATCTTTAAGCAAAACATAATTGAGAGGTGCTTCTTCAATTTTATGATAAAAAATAGTATCTGGGTTTTCATTAAAATCTTTCTCATAGAGTTTGATAGAAAATATTGGATTTGCTATTTTATCTAAACCTTCAACTCCTATTTTTTTTAAAAAATTATAGTTATGATTTGAGATAGATAAACTAGCGCAAGAATTTATTCTTTTTTTCTTTGTGCCAATTATTTCGCAAGGTAGATTTAAATGATTTAAGGCTATTAATGCTAATTTTGCTGTAATTCCCTCGCCAATTATTGCTATTTTTTGATTTATAATTTTATCCATTTTTATCAATTCTACAAAAAATGTTAGAAAGTAATAGAGTTTGATTCGTTAATTTTTACTTATGTTTGATAAAATTTTAATCTTTTTAAAGCATCGTTTATTAGAAGTAATAGGTTTTTTGGTTCTTATTACATCTCTTGGGTACTTTTACTCTTTATGGACTTATTCTGCTGAACAAATTACTTTTTTAACACCAAACATTGAGCACAAATTTAATTTTCAAAACTATAGTTTTTATATATCTGACTTTGTACTTCAGGCATTTGGGTTGAGTTCTTTTCTAATATTTGCAAACTTATTGGGCTGGGGAATAAATATTGTTTTTAAAAGAAAAATTAATTTCTTTAGCCTTAAAATTTTAAATGTATCTTTTTATTTGTGTCTAGGAACTTTAGGATGGGGTTTGGTTGCAAACCAAAATTTTTGGTTACCTGATAACGGAAATGGTGGTTTTCTTGGTGCGTACTTAGTTAAGCTTCTGCCAGAGATAATTAACTCTTATAAAATTTACATAGGTTATTCTTCAATCGTTTTATCAGTTGTTCTAGTTTTAATAAATATTGGAGCAAGCTTTAAAGATTATTTTCAAATTATAAAATTTATTTTTAAAATAATTAGCCTTCCATTTAGTATAATTTATAAATTAATAAAAAAATCAAAAACAGATAATACAGGAGCAGTAGATGACCCAATCGAAGATTTGGTACCAGTTATTAATCAAAGTCTAAAACCAAAAAAAATTGAAACTCAAGTATCTCTTCCGTTAAATGAGGTTGCCAAAACTATTTTTAATAAAGGAGAGTTTAAATTACCTCCGGTGAATTATTTAAATAATTTTGAAAAAAATAAACCCTCAGATGAAACTAATCAAATTTATAAAGAACAATCAAAATTTATAGAAAATATTTTATTAGATTTTGGCATCATGGGAAAAATTAAAAAAGTAAGTCCTGGACCCGTGGTAACCTTATATGAATTTGAACCAGCCGCAGGAATTAAAACATCAAAAATTGTAAGTTTATCAGAAGATATCGCGAGAAGTACAAGCTCGATTTCTACTAGGATTGCACCCGTTCCAGGTAAAAATACAATAGGGATTGAAATTCCAAATCAAAATATTGAAGGTGTAAGCTTTAGAGAAATCGTTGAAAGCAAAGAATTTTTGAACAAGGATATAAAAATTCCAATCACGCTTGGAAAAACTATTGCTGGATATCCAGTTGTAGGTGATTTGGTATCGATGCCACACTTATTAATCGCAGGAACAACGGGATCAGGTAAATCGGTTTGTATCAATACTTTAATTTTATCTATTTTATACAAGCACACTCCTGATTTTTGTAAATTAATTTTAATTGATCCAAAGATGTTAGAGTTGTCTGCATATCAAGGAATTCCTCATTTACTATCTCCCGTCATCACAGAACCTAAAAAAGCAACATCTGCTTTGAAATGGACTGTAAAAGAAATGGAATCAAGATACCGCCAAATGACAGAGGAGGGTGTTAGAAATATTTCTGGTTATAATGATAAAGCAAAAAAAGAAGGTAAGAAAATCATGCCATACATTGTAGTTGTGGTTGATGAAATGGCAGATCTTATGATTTTATCTACTAAAGAAATCGAAAGCTACATTCAAAGACTAGCTCAAATGGCAAGAGCAGCTGGTATTCATATCGTTATGGCAACTCAAAGACCAAGTGTGGACGTTATTACAGGGACCATAAAAGCAAATTTTCCTACTAGAATTTCATTCCAGGTTACCTCTAAAATAGATAGCCG
>JAYQRG010000019.1:3393-15358 GCA_038146245.1 Candidatus Pelagibacteraceae bacterium
ATTTTTTTTTTATTATTTTTTTCTAATATTGCTTACTCAAAAGATATTGACGACATCATTCAAAACTTTAACACTATAAACAATATTAAATTTGATTTTACACAAACCACTTCTGGCATAGTAGAAACTGGAAACTGTATTATCATTTATTCTAATAAAATGAGATGCGTTTATAATGGTGAAGATGGCAAAGAAGTATTAGTGAAAGATAGTCATCTTTATGTGGTGAAACATAAGTATAAACGAGCCTATCCATATCCAATAAAAAACTCAATATTCTCAATATTATTAGATAAAAATAAAATTTTAGAAAATTTAAATCAGATCAATAAAATTGAAGTTTCAAATAATAAAATTGTAGTAGAAGTTTTAACCAAAGATCAAGAATATGCAAAAATATTTTTTGATAAAAAAACAAAAATGTTAAAAGGATGGGAAACGATCAGTTTCAATCAAGAAAAAGTAAATTTTGATATTGGTAAGTATATAATTAACTCAGACAGCAAAGAAGAATTTATCATTCCGGATTATCCAAATCATTGAAAATTGATAACCTCTTTCTTAAAAATACTCATACCTCTAGCTATATAATTTTTTAAAGCATTAGGATGGTCTAGGGTACAAGTGTGAACCCAGATTCGTTCTGGTTCATGAGACCATGCGTTTTTTAGCGCATGAGTTAAAAGATATCCTCCTAATTTTTTTCCAAAATATTTTTCAAAAATTCCAAAATAAGCTAGTTCTACTTCTTTTTTTTCAGGATGATGAATGTATTCGTAGTACCCTGCAATATCATCGCCAACATAAGCAGTAAAAAATCTTAAATTTTGATTGCTTAAGTAAGTTGACCAATCACTATCGGTCCATATCAATCGGTCTTTCCATTGAAAATTTTCACCTATTTTTTTATATAAAAATTTACAAAAAGAAGGATCTTCTTTACCTTTTTCTTCTATTTTTAAATTAAAAATTCCACATTCTACTGGATGAAGATCTAATTTAGACTTGGTCTCTAAAAAATATCTTTGGACTTTCATTAATTGAAAAAGATTATTTCGGAACCATTCTTCCCAATTTTTCACCGCCAACTATATGAAAATGTAAATGAGGTACTTCTTGTCCTCCATCTGGTCCATTATTACCAATATAACGATATCCTTTTCCTTCTACATACTCGGATAGCCCTATTTTCTTTGCGGTCTCACCAAGGGCTCGTATTAATCCAACAATTTCATCGGGCTTGGCATTTTTTGAGAAATCATCCATATTTACATAGGGTCCTTTAGGAATTACCAGGACATGAACTTTTGCCTGAGGGTTAATGTCATAGAAAGAAAGCGCATAATCACTTTCGTAAACTTTTTTGCACGGAATTTCTCCTCTTAAAATTTTAGCGAAAATGTTATTCGTATCGTATTTCATTTTTTTCTACTTTGTTTTTCTTCCAAACCAGATTGTTGTTGTCTCTTTTTAAGTTCACTAATTACATCTTCAATTTTAATTTGATTTGTCTCTAAATAAACCAACAAATGATATAAAAGATCAGCAGCCTCGTGAGTTTGATTAGTTCCATCTTTCATAGAGCTAATTAATTCTTCCATTTCTTCTTTTAATTTTTTTTCAGCTAAACTTTTATTAGATAGTAATTGTTTGGTATACGATTTATCTTCGGTTGAGCTTTTTCTTTTACGGATAATATCTACTAATTCTTCTAAAGCTTTAAACATAAAATTATAATCTTACAGGAACATTATTTTTTTTTAAATATTCTTTTACTTGTAAAATAGAATAAGTTCCAAAGTGAAATATAGATGCTGCTAAAACAGCACTTGCTCCTCCTGCGGTAATACCTTCTTTAATATGATCTAACGTACCCACCCCTCCAGACGCAATGACAGGTATAGTTATTGAACTACTAATCTTTTTAGTTAATTCTAAATCATATCCAGATTTCGTACCATCTTTATCCATAGAAGTTAGCAATATCTCTCCAGCACCATATTGTTCAGCTAATTTTGCGTATTTTACTGCATCAATAGATGTTTCTTTTCTTCCACCATGGGTAAATACGTTCCAGGACGATCCGATTTTTTTTGCATCAATTGCAACTACAATACACTGGGACCCAAATTTGTTAGCACTTTCTCTTATTAAATTATGATTATTAACAGCTGCGGTGTTGATTGAAACTTTATCTGCTCCAGACAAAAGTAACTTTCTTATATCTTCAGTAGTTCTAACGCCACCACCCACTGTTAACGGAACAAAACATCGTTCTGCGGTTTTTTGAACGGTATCTAATAAAATATCTCTATTTTCATTAGATGCTGTAATATCAAGGAAACAAATCTCATCCGCACCACCTTTATTATAGATAGATGCCTGTTCCACTGGATCGCCTGCATCAATTAAGTTAACAAAATTGATACCTTTTACCACTCTTCCGTTCTTCACATCTAAACAAGGAATTATTCTTTTTTTTAACATTTAGATTTTAGATAAATCATCCAAGTTTATAGAGCCATCATATATAGCTCTACCAACAATTGCGCCTTTAATTTTTTTTGTCTCTTTAATCTTTTTAATATCTTCAATATTAGAAATACCCCCGGAAGCAATAACAGGTATATTGGACAGTTGTGACATTTTAAGTGTATCTTCTAAGTTAATACCTGTCTTCATTCCATCTTTATTGATATCAGTAAAAATAATACTTTTAATTGGTAAATGTTTCATTTGTTTTAAAAAATCAAAACAAGAAACTTTACTTTGTTCAGTCCATCCTTTTAAAGCTAAAAAATTATTTCTCACATCTAAACCTAATGAAATTTTCATTGGATATTTTTGTGTAACAGCGTTTAGAAAATTGCTATCCGTAATCGCAGCTGTTCCAATTACTACGTTTTCAACTTGAAAACTCAAAACTTCTGTGACAGTTTCTAAATTGCGCAAACCTCCGCCAACTTGAAGTTTCAAATTGGTATTTTTTTTAATAGATTTAATAATTTCTAGATTAGATTTTTTTGAATCAATTGTTCGGTCTAAATCAACAATATGTAAGTATTTAAAGCCTTTTTGTTCAAAAATTTTAGCCTGATCGACTGGTGATTCATTATAAATCGTTTCAGATGCAAAATCTCCTTTAGTTAAACGAACACACTTTCCATTTCTTAGATCTATCGCGGGATAAATGATCATTATAGCTTTAAAAAATTCTCTAAAAGTTTAATTCCATTTTCTTGACTTTTTTCTGGGTGAAACTGAGTCCCAAAAATATTATTTTTTTCTACCGCTACTACAACTTCTTCTCCATAATTTGTACAAGCTGCTATATTCTCTTTTTGTTTAGGTTGGAATGAATAGCTGTGCACAAAATAAAAATGGGACTGATCCTTGATGCCATCAAATAAAGGCGATGCTTTTTTAAAAAAAATGTTATTCCAACCCATATGAGGCAGTTTTAAATTATCTTTAATTTTAATTTTTTTAACTTCTCCTGTAATCCAGCTAAACCCTTTGCATCCGCCTTCTTCATCTCCATAATCAGCAAATAATTGCATACCAACACAAATCCCTAATAAATATTTTTTTTGCTGAACTACTTTTTCTTGTAAAGAATCAAGTAGTCCGTGAATACTTAAAATTGATTGATAACATTGTTTAAAAGAACCTTGTCCTGGCAAAATAATTTTATCTGCTGTTTCGATATCTTGAATAGATCTAGTAACAGAAATTTTTATTTTTTTTTTTAAATTATTACCTGCGCTTTCCAGCGCCTTAGACACAGATTTTAAATTGCCTGATTCATAATCAACAATAGCAATTTTCATCTAAAAAATTATATTTTTCCTTTTGTGGAAGGTATCTTTTTTTTTATTCTTGGGTCTATTTCCACAGCAGTTCTCAAACATCTTGCTAGTCCTTTAAAGCAAGATTCGATAATGTGGTGTGAGTTGTCTCCATATAAATTTTCTATGTGTAAAGTAATTCCTGCACTTTGCGCAAAAGCATGGAACCATTCTTTGAACAGTTCAGTGTCCATTTCTCCTAACTTTTCCACTTTAAGTTCTACTTTCCAAACTAAATATGGCCTATTGGAAATATCCATAGAAACCCTACTTAAAGTTTCATCCATTGGACTTAAGGCATCTGCATATCTTCGAATACCTTTTTTCTCACCTAAAGCTTTTTTGACCGCTTCACCCAAGGCAATACCTGAATCTTCTGTGGTATGGTGAAGATCAATGTGAGTGTCGCCTTTTGCTTTTAAACTAATGTCTATTAAAGAATGTTTCGCAATTTGTTCAAGCATATGGTCTAAAAAGCCAATTCCTGTTTTTATTTCGGATTTTCCTGTACCGTCTAAGTTAAGCTGAACTTGAATGGAAGTTTCTTTTGTTTTTCTATTTATCGTGGCTTTTCTCATAAATTTAATAAGTTATTACATTATTTATAATTAAATTAATATCTTGAAGATCTAAAATTAATAGCCACATAACTATATCTAAAATGCAGCAAAATATTGATAACCCAGCTTGGCACGGAACTACGATTGTTCTTGTTCGAAAAGGAAAAGATGTCGTCGTAGCAGGAGACGGCCAAGTGAGCATTGGAAATACTGTAGTGAAAAGCACAGCAAAAAAAGTTAGAAAAATTGACAAGCGAGATGTCATTGCAGGTTTTGCAGGTTCAACTGCAGATGCATTTACACTTTTTGAAAGATTAGAAGCTAAGCTAGAAAAGCACGGCGGTAATTTAATGAGAGCTGCTGTGGAACTAGCTAAAGATTGGCGTACCGATAAATATCTTAGAAGACTTGAAGCCTTAATGGCAGTAGCAGATAAAGAAAAAAGCTTTATTATTAGTGGAAATGGAGATGTGCTCGAGCCAGAACATGGTGTCATTGCGATAGGCTCTGGTGGCAATTATGCCTTAGCAGCTGCAAGAGCGTTATTAGAAGATCCAAAAAAAACAGCTGAGGAAATTGCAAGAAAATCTATTGAGATTGCTGCTGATATTTGTGTTTTTACAAACAACAATATCACAATTGAAAAACTTTAATGGAAAACCCACAAAAAATTGTTTCTTTCTCGCCTAGAGAGATTGTTTCAGAACTAGATAGATTTGTCATAGGACAAGCTGATGCAAAAAGAGCTGTGGCAATTGCACTTCGAAATAGGTGGCGAAGACAAGAATTGCCAGATGAAATTAGAGAAGAAGTTTTACCAAAAAATATTTTAATGATAGGGCCAACGGGCGTTGGGAAAACAGAAATTTCAAGAAGATTATCTAAATTAGCCGAAGCGCCATTTATTAAGGTGGAAGCTACTAGATTTACTGAAGTTGGCTACGTTGGAAAAGACGTAGAACAAATTATTAGAGATTTAATTGAAATTGCGATCGTTTTAATCAAAGAAAAGAAAAGAAAAGAAGTTCAGGCAAAAGCACAATTAGCTGCGGAAGAAAGAGTATTAGAAGTCTTGGTAGGTAAAAGTGCTAGTAGTGCCACAAAAGAAAGTTATAGAAAAAGATTGAGAGCTGGAGATTTAGACTCAAATATTATTGAAATTTCAGTTCAAGATAATCCTCAAATGCCAACATTTGAAATTCCAGGTGCCCAAGGTAACGTAGGCATGATTTCTATTGGTGACATATTTGGCAAAGGTCTAGCTAAGAAAAAAAAGAAAAAAATGACAGTGAAAGAATCATATCAGTATTTAGTTGAGGAAGAGTCAGATAAATTAATAGATCAAGATCAAATTATTAAAGAAGCAAAATTTTCTACAGAAAACAACGGTATCGTTTTTTTAGATGAGATTGATAAAATTTCAGCAAGAAATGACAGGTATGGTGCAGATGTATCAAGGGAAGGAGTGCAACGGGATTTGTTACCTTTAATTGAAGGAACTACGGTTAACACCAAACATGGTCCAATTAAAACAGATCACATTTTGTTTATAGCTTCTGGTGCTTTTCAATTGGCAAAACCTTCTGATTTACTTCCAGAATTACAAGGAAGATTACCAATTAGAGTAGAGTTGAAACCATTAACGAAAGAAGATTTTATTAGAATTTTAAAAGAACCAGATAACAGTTTGATTAAACAGTATATTGCATTATTAAAAACAGAAGAGGTAACTTTAAATTTTACGGATGATGGAATCGATAAAATCGCAGAAATTGCAAATCATATTAACTCTACCATCGAAAATATTGGTGCAAGAAGATTACACACGATTCTAGAAAAAGTATTAGATGATATTAGTTTTAATGCTTCTGATAATGCAGGAAAAACTATTTCTATTGATAAAAATTATGTTGATAAAAATCTTGGTGATATTGCAAAAGACAAAGATTTATCAAAATTTATTTTATAGTTTTTTTAAAACAACAATCATAGCGCCTGATCCACCGTGTTCTATTGGTGCTTCTTCGATAGAATGAAGGTAATTTGAGAATTTTTCCTTGATAAAATCAGGTATAGCATATTTTAAAAGGCTCATATTTTTTGATCTATAAGGGTCGTCCTCTGTATTTGAGTGCAAACCCTTTCCAGTAATAATTAAAATTCTTCTTTTTTTTTTTTCTACTGAATCATGAATAATTTTACTTACAAGTAAAAATGACTCATTTAAAGTCATTCCATGTAAATCTAATTTTCTTTCATATAATCTATTGCTTGAAATTAATTTTGATTTATTTTTAGAATCTTTATCTTCAATCGAATCAGGGCTACGAATAAATTCTTCCCAATCTTTTTTATCTTTTTGTGAAATTTTAGTGTCTGGTTTCTTCTTCACTTGATAATTTTATTAAATACCAGGTTGGATCTTTAGATTTAATATCTTTTTGAAAAGTCCAAATATCAGTTACGATTTTACTTTGTGTTGCATCTCCTTCAATAACTTCACCTTGTTCATTTTTTAATGAACTTAAAATTTCCGATACAAATTTTGTAGTAACATTATAAATATTTCCATCAATTTTTTTGTCTAGTATGGAAAAACTTTTAATTCCAATAAAAGTCAATGATGATTCTAATTTCTTGCTTTTTCTTTCATCAATAATATCTGTAAAATTTTTATACAATTCTTGGTTCACTAAACTTTTTAATGTTTTTTTGTCACCTTGTGAAAATGCATTAATGATCATTTCATAAGCCGCTTCAGCACCTTGTTTAAAATTAGATTCGTTAAATTCATCTTTATTTTTTTCTTCATCAGCGGGTGCATTACTATCATGAAACCCTTCTCGATCAGCTTGCTGAAAAGCAGGTTTAAAATGAGTGTTTTCTGCTCCTTTACCAAGTGTGTTTCGAAGTCTTAACAAGATAAAACCTGCGATCATGGCAAGTAGTATAATATCTATATATCCAAAATTTTCGCTCATTCTTGAAATTTTTATGTTAGTTATTATTTCAATATATAATGCAATTTACAATATTATTTTTAATTTTAGTTCCCATAGTCGAGATCTATATCATGATTAAAGTGGCATCCGTTTTTGGAGCATTTAACACCATATCGCTTACACTTCTTAGCGCTATTGTTGGGATTTATTTTGTAAAACAACAAGGAATTCAAACACTATATTCTGCCCTTCAAACAATTAGAAATAACGAAAAACCAGTAGCAGAAATTATTACAGGATTCTGTCTCATCATTGCAGGAGTGTTGCTAATTATTCCTGGTTTTATAACAGATTTTATTGGGATACTTTTATTAATTCCTTATACTCGTGAAAAAATAATTAAATTTTTTATTAAAATAGAAAAGAAAAAAAATAATACTATAGATTTAAGGGAGGATGAATTTAATGACATCAGAAAATAAAAACTACGAAGTGGTTGCCAAATATATAAAGGATATTTCTTTTGAAATTCCTAATCCTGATTGCTTTGTAGATGCTGCAACTAATTTGGAGTCCTACTCAACGAAATTAGATCTAAACAGTACTCCTTATAAAAATGGTCTAGTAGTACTAGATTGCAAATTTGTTTTAGCAGCTGCACCAGAAGTACAAAACAAAATCCATGCAGAATTATGTTTAAGCATAGTATTTAAGATAACCAACAAAGATTTAAATACTGATGAAATGAAAAAATTAATTTTAGTAACTATTCCACAAGATAATTTTGATTTTATGAAGGAAATGGTAACTTTTCTATTTCAAAAATCTGGATTCAAAGGATTCAATTTTAACAAAACAATAAATTTTCAAGATTTATATAACCAACAATTTTCTAATTAAGTAAAAAAGATTTGGGTAATTTGCTTTTTAGAAATGCTTTGTGAGCTTCATATTCTTCATCTGAAACTTCAATAAAAATTGGTTTTCTTTTAGAACGATGCTCTTTCTCTTGCTCCAAGGCCTTAGTTTGTGTGAATGATAAATTTAAAGTTGGTTCTTTTTTATCTAAAAGTTCTATGTAGATTTTAGTTAATAAATCACAATCTAATAAAGCCGAGTGTTTCTGTCTTCTTGAGTTATCAATTTTAAAACGTTTACATAAAGCATCAATGTTGTTTTGAAGTCCTGGAAATTTATCTCTTGCGATGGCAAGGGTATCTTTAACTCTAGTTTTTAAAATAGGTTCCAGACCTGAATCTTTTAATTCTTTATTTAAAAAAGATAAGTCAAAATCTGCATTATGTATAACTAAAGGATGCTGTTGGATAAAATTTAAAAAATCCTTTGCTATATTTTTAAATCTTGGTTTGTCTTGAAGAAAACTCTCTGAAATACCGTGGGTTTCATAAGCTCCTGCAGATATTCGAATTTGAGGATTCAAAAAGGTATGAAACTTTTTACCTGTTGGGATCTGGTCTTTTATCTCGATACACGCAATTTCGATAATCTTATCTTCTTGGTAGGAAAGACCAGTGGTTTCTGTATCTAGGACAATTTCAATCATAATAAAATTGTATCTAAAAGTTTTTTAGCTTCTAGTTTTAATCTAGTTGGTTGGAAATTATTTACGATAATAAAATCCGATTGCGATTTTTTGTATTCATTAGAAAACTGATTTTTTTTCAAAATTTTATAAATATATTTATTGAAATTTGACCTCTTTTTTAAATGGTTCATGATTTTGTTTGGTTTTGATTCAATATAAACAATTATATCTTCGGGTCTATTAATTTTATTTTCCAAATATAAAGGGATATCTAAAATTACTAATTTTTTTTTAGAAAATTTTTTTAAGAATAGACTCATTTCTTTTCTAACTTGCGGATGCACGATACGAATAATTTTTTTTAGATTTATTGGGTTTTTCTTAATAGCTTTGAACAAATCCTGTTTATCAATTGGAAATTTTCTAATAAATTTAGGTAAATTTTTTTTTAATTTAAAATAGATATTTTTATTTTTAGCGTATAACTTCTCTACTTCTTGATCAGCATTAAATACAGGATATCCTAATAATCTAGCAAAATGCGATTTACCTGAACCAACATCGCCAATTACAGCAAGTTTAATCATCGATCAAATTTATTACTTCCTGGTTTACTTCTGGATCAATATCATGCCAAATCTTAAAAGAAGCTTGGGCCTGATATAAAAACATCATTTTACCATTAAAAGTCATGTTTTTATTTTTTTGAGCATCTGCCAAAAAGTTAGTTTTCGTATGGTAAATCAAATCATAATAAATTTTATTTTTAGTTTTTGGTATTTTAATTTTATCATTTTTATTAAGTCCTAAGCTTGTACAGTTTATAACAATGTCAAACTCAACACTTTCTCCCCAGGGAACAACTTGAATGATGGGAAATTGCTGTTTTAAAAGTTTAGCTTTTTCTATGGTTCTATTTGTCAAATAAATTTCATTTATATTAAGATTTTTAAGAGCCAAAATAATAGAAGATACTACGCCGCCTGACCCTAAAATTAAAACTTTCTTATTGTTGGTTTGAATTTTATAAAACTGAAAGCTTTTTTGAAAACCAAAAACATCTGTATTGTCTCCTATAATTTTATTTGCTTTCTTATAAATGGTATTTACCGATAAGGATTGTTTAGCTAAGGGGCTTAATTCATCTAAAAAAGGAATTACAGATTTTTTAAAAGGTACAGTAACATTTAAACCATATGTTTCATTTTTTCTTAATGTTTCAATAAAAGTGCCAATCTCTGGCTCTTCTAATAATTTTTTATCATAGATAGCGTTGATATTATTTTTTTGTATCCAAAAATTATGAAGTTGTGGTGATTTTGAGTGTTTAATAGGATTTCCGATTACAAAAATTTTTTTCATCAAAGATTAACAAAATATTGTTTTAATGGTTGAATGGGCAAACCCATAATAGCATCTTTATCTTCATCTACTTTTTCAAACAAAGAATTGGCATGATTTTCAATTTGATATACTCCGTATTGTAACATATGCCCATTATCTAAGTTTTGGATATGGCTTTCGATATCTTCTTCGGTAAGATTTTTCATTTTTAATATTGAGCTTTTGTGAAAATGAAAAACCATACTGCCATTCTTAGATACACAAACAGCAGAGTGTAAGTTGTGAGATTTGTTGTTTAATTTTTTAAGTATAGATTTGGCTTGTTTTTTATCTGTGGGTTTATCTAGATTTTCACCATCTAATTCCATTACTTGATCTGCTCCAACAACAAATTCTTCAGGGTATTTATTACTAATTTTATTAGCTTTCATTTCTGCTAGGCATTTTGCTATTTCTAAACAGCTTGCTCCTTTATATATTAAAGATTCCTTAACCATGGATTCGTCTATGTTGGCAGGTATTTTTCTAACTTCAAAACCGTTTTGTTTTAAAATTTCATATCGGATACCACTATTAGAAGCTAAAATTATACTTGATATCATTTTTTTTCTTTTTGAATTTCATAGATTTTAATAATAGAGGCTGCAATTTCTTCCACGGATTTCCGCGTAACATCTAATATGGGTATTTTGTTTGCGATAAAAATTTTCTTTGCGGTTTCTAATTCTTGATCAATATTACTTAGTTCTGAATAAGAGGTTGCTTTACCTTCGTTTAATATATTAAGCCTAGCCTTCCTAATGTCTTGGAGTCTGTTTTTATCAATGGTTAATGCAACTTTAAGAGCTTTGGAACCAATAATTTCATTAGATATTTTTGTATTAGCAACTAATGGAATATTGGCAACCTTATAGCCTCTTTCTCCTAAGTACAAAGAAGTAGGGGTCTTGCTTGTTCTGCTTACGCCAAAAATTATAATATCAGCGCTCGCTGCTGTTTCTATTTTTTGTCCATCATCATGGGCCAAGGTAAACTGTAAAGATTCTATTTTTTTATAATATTCTTTATCCAGCGCATGTTGTCCGCTCGGTAAATGAGTGGCTTTTGCTTTTAGTAAAGTCTCAAATTTAGGAATTAAATGATCTAAAATACCATGGCAGGGTATTTTTTTTGTGGAACATCCATGTAATAAAAGATTAGTAGTTTGTTTTTCAACTAGCGTGTAAAGAACGATAGGGTTTTCAACTAAATTGCATTTTTCTAGAAGCGTTGCAACCTGCGTGCTTGTTCTCATAAAAGCAAAATGATGGAGTTTGTATTTAATTTCTGGAAATTGAGCTTTTATAGCTAAAAATATACGGTCTAGCGTTTCTCCAGTAGAATCTGAAACTAAAAAAAAATTATAATTCTTTGTAATACCCATGTGTATAGTTTATGTATAGTTTGTATTTACTCATAAGAAGCAAACATCACAATAAAAGATTAACTTTTTTAATTTTCTTTTTCACAATTTAATAAATTTATAAAATTTTAATCATAACCATTTAAAATGTTAATAAATCTTATTTTCCAATACTTTATTATAAAAAATTGTTCATAAAAGGGTGATAAGTATGGAATAACTATTATATATACCATTAACTATACCTAATACTAATACTACATATATAAAATATATTATTATTAATGAATCCTCTTAAAGAAATTTTCAAAAATAAAATAAAA
>JAYQRG010000020.1:0-14647 GCA_038146245.1 Candidatus Pelagibacteraceae bacterium
AAAGATAAATCACTTTTTAAAATTACAAATCTTGAACCAGAAATTTTAACTGCTGTTTCAAAATCCATAAATTTTTTAGAAATTTCATCATGAGATAAGATATTTTTTAATTTTTTAATTGTACCAATTTTTTTTACTTCGATATTAGAGCTAGAGTCTAAACCTACCGGAACATCATCGGCAGGTAAATTTGGAAGAGATGATAAAATATTATCAATTTTATTTTTTAGTAAATTAATATCATTTTCTAAATCTAAATTTTCTTTTTTTATTTTTGAAACTTCATCGGTTAAAGATTTAATGGATTTGTCATTCTTATCTAAGGTTGGTATTTTTTTTGAAATAGAGTTTCTTTTTTCTAAAAGTGTTTGGCTATGATCAATTTTTTTTCTATATTCAGAATCAATTTCTAGAAGGTTTTTTATTATTTGTTGGACATTCTCTACATTTCTTTTTTTTAAACCATTAATAAAAAATTCTGGATTTTTTCTTATTTCTTTTATTTGTAGCATTACTTTGTTTCTATCATTTTAACTAAAAAAATTGAAATTTCGTATAAAATCATTAGTGGTATTGCCAGTCCTATTTGCGAAATTGGGTCAGGTGGGGTTAGGATTGCGGCAACTATAAATATTATAATGATTACATATTTTCTTCTTGTTTTCAAATACTCTGAAGTAATGAATCCAACTTTGGCTAACAATGATAATAAAACTGGTAATTGAAATGCTAAGCCAAAAGCAAAAATTAAAGTCATAACTAAAGATAGATACTCATTCACTTTTGCTTCTAATTGAATAGGTAGGTTGCTTGAGTTTCCTAAATTTTCAAATGACAAAAAAAACTTAATAGCAAACGGCATAATTAAAAAATAAACTAAAGCAGCACCCATAATAAATAGCACTGGCGTTGCAATTAAAAATGGTAGTAAAGCTTTTTTTTCATTTTTATAAAGACCTGGTGCAATAAATTTCCAAATTTGAATCAATATTAATGGAAATGATATAAAAAAAGCAGAATAGAGTGCAAGTTTCATATAGGTAAAAAAAGTTTCTTGAAGAGCGGTAAAAATTAATCTTCTTGGAACTTTGCTATTTTTAACTGCTTCTGCAAAGGGAAATACTAAAAATTCATAAATTTTATCAGCGTAAATGTAACAAACAATAAAAGTTAAAAAGAGAATAAATATGCATTTTAATAACCTTGATCTAAGTTCGATGAGATGTTCGCTAATCGTGGATGATTTATTGTTCATGAATCTTTTTTGTCTTTCTTATTATTTTTTTTAGATTCAAAATCCTCTGGTTCTAAATGAGATATTTTTTCAACTTCATTTTGGAATTGAGATATGTAGGATTTAATTGACCTTACTATTGATGAAATTTTTTTAATAACAATTGGTAAATCTTTTGGACCTATTAACAATACTGCTAATATGATTATTACCAGTAACTCAGACCAGCCTATCTGAGGCATTGATTATTTCTCAGGATTATCTTTATTAGATATAGACTTGTTATCAGTATTTGAACTGGATGAATCGTCTGTCATGCCTTTTTTGAAGCTTTTAATACCTTTTGCTACATCCCCCATTAACTCAGATATTTTACCTCTACCGAAAAGTAAAACTACTAGGGCCACTACTATTGCAATTTGCCAGAAACCTATACTCATAATTTTATGTCTATAATATATATTTTATTTAAAAACAACCAGTATCTATTTATCATTTTTTAACGTGTCACCAATCATATCATCTATATTGGAGTAAATATCCTCTTTGTTTTCATTTTTTTCAGACTCTACGAATTTAGAGGTTCCGAAAATAGAACTATCAATTCTACTATCAATCAAACCTGCGGCCAATAATTCTTCGGAGGTAGGAAGGTCTTGTAAAGAATTAATGTTAAAATGATTAAGAAATTTATCAGTGGTTACATACATTAGAGGTTTTCCAGGTATTTCTTTTCTTCCTTGTGGTTTTACCCAGCCTAATTCAAACAACACTTCTAAAGTTCCAGTACTAAAAGATACTCCTCTTATTTCTTCGATTTCAGATCTTGTAACAGGTTGATGATATGCGATGATAGCTAAGGTTTCAATTGCTGCCTTTGACAATTTTTTTTGAACAATTACCTCTTTTCTTAATTGGGGAGCAAGATTTTCTGCAGTTCTAAAAGACCATTTATTAGCTAAACATACCAAATTTACACCTCTATCAACATAGTCTTTTTGGATTTCATATAAATATTTTAAGATATCGGCTCCTTTATTTACTTTAGATTTTATAGTTGAAATATCCAATGGTTCACTTGCAGCAAATAGAATTGCTTCAATTAATTTTTTATCATTTTTAGACATAATTTATTTTTTTTTAATATAAACTTTTTTAAATAATTCTTCTTGTTTCATTAATAACTCTCCTTCTCGGACAAGCTCCAAAGTAGCTAAAAAAGAACCAGACAAACCGGTTTTTTGTAATTTCTTATTATTTACGAACATTGTGGGTATAACTACTTTTAATTCACACCAATCTTTAATTTTTGAGAACATGGATGTAATTTTTTTTATCGCTTCTTCCATGGTATAAACAGGCATTTTAGAAATACTCATAGTGGAAAAATTTTTAATTCTTTTAAAATCAGCATAAGATTTGATTAACTCATATAATGACACATCATATTTAGAGGTATTTTTGTCTTTTATTCCTTCTTTAATTCCTCTAAGAAAAACATCCAAACCTATTTGTTTTTTTAGCATCAATTTATCAGATAATAATCTAATCAATTCCAATTTCCTTAATTGTAACTTTAATTTTTCAGCCATTTGAGATGCGGAAAAATTATCTTCATCATCTTCAGGTAGAAGCAAACGAGATTTCAAATAAGTTAACCAAGCAGCCATTACTAAAAAATCTGCGGCTATTTCAAGATTCTGTTTAACTTTTTCAATAAAAGACACATATTGATCAACTAATTGAACAATAGAAATTTTCATTAGATCTACTTTTTGTGATTTTGCCAAATCTAGCAATAGTTCAAGTGGACCTTCGTAATTGTCGATATTTAAATCAAAATTAGAGCTTATGTTTGTTTCAACATTTTCTAAATTTTCCATATTTATTTATGATACTGATATTCGATTATTTAAAATACTTATAATTTTTTTTATTTCATTTATTTTTCCACTGCAATGAAGGATTAGATCGCAACCTGCAATTAAAGGTTGAATAGTTTTTTTTTGAAGATTTCCTTTTAATGCCTTCATACAAATATCATCGGTCATTATTTTTCCTTTAAAATTTATTTTTTTTCTAATGATATGCATAATTTTTTTTGAAAAAGTTGCACATAACTTATCTATTTTTGAATAGACAATATGTGCGGTCATTAAATATTTTGAATTGCAATTAGAAAAGATGCTAAAATCATTTTTTATCAAATAATCATTACTTGCATTAATTACAGGTAACTCTAAATGGCTATCTTTCTTTGATAGACCGTGACCAGGTGCATGTTTCGCTATGCAGTCAATTCCATTGTTCTGATAATAATTAATCACATATTTTGATATTTGAATAACAGTATTTTTATTATTCGAAAAAGCTCTATCACCAATGATTTTATTTGAACCTTTATAAAAAAGATCCATAACTGGATAGGCTACGCAATTAATACCTAAAAATTTAAATAAATTGATATTAAATTTTAAAAAAGAATTTATTTCAGTGTAAAAAAGATTTTTATCTGACTCAAATAAATTTCCAAAATATTTTGCAGAATATTTGTTTTGCGAAAAAATAGATTTAAATCTATTTATTCTTCCACCTTCATGATCAATCATTAACAAAGGACTGTAATTACAAAGGCTTTTAATATGATTAATAAAACATTTAAGTTGTAATAAATTTTTTATATTTCTCTGAAAAATTATAAATCCGTAAGGTTTGTGATTTTTAATGATATTTATTTCTTCTTTCGCCAAACATTTTCCAGATAGTCCTATAATCAATGGTAAAGTCATTACTTTCTTAACAACTCCCAAAAACTTTTTTCTTCCGTTTCTTTTTTAAAATAATCACTATTATCGATAAATTCTTTATAATTTTTTTTACTTTCTATCACAGGTAAATCACTATTATATTTTTTTAAGTAAAGGTTATATTTAAGTCTATTTAGCTCTTTCGTTTTGATAAAATTTTCTGATAAATAAAATTTTCCATTTATAAAAATAAAAACAAAAAAAAGAATAACACTAATAATTTTTAAAAAACTCATTACATTTCATCTGGCATGTGAACATTCAAAATGCTCATGCCATTTTTCAATACCGTAAAAATTTTTTGTAATAAAAATACTCTTGCTTCAGTTAAGTTTTTATTTTTATTTTCTAAGATTTTGAAATTATCATCAGTTTTACCAAGACTCCAAAAGGAATGGAATAAAGAAGATAGCTCGTAAAGATAAAAAGGAATCCTGTGAACTTCTAGTGTATTTACGCTTTGCATAACAACTTTAGGCCATTCAAGTATTTTTTTAATTAAATTTATTTCGATATTCGAATCTAACAAGTTTAAAAACTTGGTGTCTAATTTATCTGATATTTTAATTTTATATTTTCTAAAAACTGAATTTATTCGAGCAGATGCATACTGAACATAAAAAACAGGATTTTCTTTAGATTTATCTAGAACTAAATCAAAGTCGAAATCTAAAGGAGAATTAGAAGATCTATACGATAACATAAATCGAGCCGCATCTTTACCAACTGCTTCGGTTAGTTCTTGTGCTAAAATATAATCCCCTGCTCTTTTTGACATTCTAAAAGGTTTTCCAGATTTAAAAAGTTTTACAATTTGTGAAATTTTAAATTCGAAAGTTTTGTTTTTATTCAAACAATGAGTAGCTGCTTTTAATCTTTTTATATATCCAATGTGATCGGCTCCAAGAACATTAATATAAAGATCAAAATTTCTTTCAATTTTATTGTAATGATAAGCCATATCATTTGCAAAATAAGTCCATGTATTGTCAGACTTTTGCAAGGGACGATCAATATCGTCTCCATATTTAGTAGATCTAAATAGTAATTGATCTCTGGGTTCCCAATCTTCTACGTCTCCTTTGGGCTTTGGTAAAGTTCCCATATATAAATCATCATTTTTTTTTAATATTTCAATAACTGTGTTTAACGTTTGTTTTTCAACAATATTTTTTTCAGAAATAAAAATATCATGATGAATTCCAAGAGCATTCAAATCTTTTTTTATAATTTCTAAAGCACACTCAATAGACAATTCTGTCAAAATATCCTGAACAGTTTCAAAATTCTCAAAATTTTTAATTTTATTTTTTTTTAAAATTACATTGGCAATATCGATTACATAATCCCCGGGGTACAAGTTTTGATCTATTGGAAACTTTTTATTTTTATCTTTAATTTCAATAATTCGGTAATAAACAGATTTAACAAATTTAGTAATTTGATTACCGTAATCATTAACGTAATATTCTTTGGTAACTTTATTGCCAACAAATTTTAATAAATTACAAACTGTATCTCCATAAACAGCACCTCTACAATGTCCGATGTGCAATGGCCCAGTAGGATTGGCAGATACGAATTCTAGATTTATATGTTTTGAATTAATTTTTTCAGGTTTTCCAAAATCATCTTGAACATTTTTTATAAATTCAATCCATTTATTTTTTTTAAAAAAAAAGTTTATAAAACCTGGCTTTACAACTTCGATCTTTTCAAAGTCATCTAAACTTTTAAGAATTAAATTTTTAATTTTTTCTCCAATTTTAATGGGGTCAGTTTTATTCATAGATGCCAAAACTAATGGCGCATTGAAAGAAATATCCCCAAATGAAGAATTTTTAGGCATTTCGACAATTAATTTCTCAGAATCTTCAATAGAAAAATCCCTTTTTATTAGATCTATAAATTTAATCTGGTAGGTTTCAAAAATATTCATTTTATCTAATTATATTTTCATAAAAATTTAGTGCATAATTATCAGTCATTCCAGATATATAATCTGATATATTTCTTTCCATGTTATCATCATTATTTTTATTAACCTTAATTATTTTATCTGGATTCTTTTTTAAATAATTAAATAATACTGATATAACTTTGTCTGATTTATCATTCCATTTTTTTACAAATGAGTGATTATACATTCTTTCTTTTAAAAAATTCTTTAAATCTTTAATTAATAAAAATGCACTATTCGAAAATGAAACTATAGGAAATTTAGCGTTATATACATCTTGAATAGTTGATATTTTATTCTCTAATATATTTTTTTTTGTTTGTTCAATTAAATCTGTTACTAAATAATTTATTAAAACTCTAACTAGTTTATTATTTGTTATGTTTTTTTGATTTTTTAGTAATTGGTTAATTGAATTAATTTTTAGCAACTCCTCTAAATTAAAAAGTTTAGCTCGCAAGCCATCGTCTACATCATGAGCATTATAAGCTATGTCGTCTGACAAACTACTTATCTGAGCTTCTAGGGATCCAAACTTATTAAAATCTAAATTGTAATTAAATATTTGTGGAATTTGCAATTTATATGAATTTATATTTTCTACTGGACCGTTATGTTTTAATAAGCCATCAATTGTGTTTAAGGATAAATTTAAACCTACATGGCTGCTATAAACATTTTCTAACAAAATAAGTAATCTTAGCGTTTGTATATTATGATCAAATCCACCAAAATCATGCATGCATTTTGATAGGGCATTTTCTCCTGCGTGACCAAACGGTGTATGGCCTAAATCATGTGACAAACTTAAGACTTCGCAAAGATCTTCATTTAACTTTAGGTATCTTGCAATAGATCTAGCTATTTGGGAAACCTCTAAGGAATGAGTTAATCTGGTCCTAAAATGATCTCCTTCGTGATAAATGAAGACTTGAGTTTTATGCTTTAGTCTACGAAATGAATTTGAGTGAATAACTCTGTCTCTATCTCTTTGAAACTCAGATCTATAAGTGCTTTTTTCATATTTAAATTTTCTGCCTAAAAAATTATCTTCATTTGATGCATATCTAGTTAAAATATAATTAAAATTTTGATAATATTGATTCATTAAATTAAATATTAATTACTTATATTTATATATATGAAAAGTATAACAATTACTCCTGGTGCAGATAAACAAATTCTAGGTATATTAGCAAAGGAACCATCAGGTTCACTATTTAGAGTTGCGGTTCAAGGTGGTGGGTGCTCTGGATTTAAATATATATTTTCGATTGATAAAAATAAAAAACAGGAAGATCATTTATTTGGGCATGTCATTATAGACGATAAAAGTTTGGAACTTATCAATAAATCAATTTTAGATTATGAAGATAATTTAATTAGCAAATCTTTTAAAATTAAAAATCCAAATGTTTCATCTTCTTGTGGTTGTGGAATATCATTTTCCATATGAACATCTCCAGTTGGAATGTTAACTCCATAAGAATCAGAACAGAAATTATAGAAAATTATATAAAAAAAATTAAACCAAATATTATTTTATTTCAAGAGATCAAAACTCAAGATGAATTTTATCCAAATGAATTTTTTGAAAAACTTGGATACGATTCAAATTGCAATGGACAAAAATCATATAATGGAGTTGCGATAGCCTCTAATATAAAAATAACAAATGTGGAAACAAATACTTTTGAGGATCCTCTAAAGCAAAGTAGATATATTTCTTGTAATGTTAAAATAAAAAATAAAGATACTAAGTTAATTTGCATCTACCTTCCAAACGGAAATCCAATCAATACAGACAAATACGAATATAAAAAAAAATGGATTAAAAAATTTAAAAAATTTTTAAACGATCAAATAAAAATAAACAAAAATATAATTATAGGTGGTGATTTTAATATTATTCCTACTGAATTAGATCTTTACGATCCTCAAGGATGGGAGAATGACGCTTTGTATATAAAAGAAATAAGAGATGAATTTCAAGATATTTTAAAAATTGGATTCGAAGATAGTTTAAGAATATTTAATTCTCAAAAAGAAATATACACTTTTTGGGATTATCAATATTTTTCATGGAAAAAAAATAAAGGTTTAAGAATTGATCATTTTTTAATTTCAAAAAACTTAATTAAAGATTTAAAAGACGTTCAGGTTGATAAATATGTGAGAGATTTGCAAAGACCTTCTGACCATGCTCCGATAAGAATTATTTTTTAACCCTTCCATAAATATCTTCGTATCTTTTAATATCTGTCTCTTTTAATATATTTCCAACTTGAGCTTCTATAATTTTAACTTTTTCAATTTTTTGGTTTTCTATTCTATGAATTGCACCTTTTGGAATAAATACAGTTTCATTAAGTTTAGGAATAAATTTTCTTTTATTAATCGTAATTAACGGTCTACCATTAATAATGGTCCAGTACTCTGAGCGATGCTTATGACTTTGTAAGCTTAATGAAGATTTTTTATTGACAGAAATTTCTTTTATTAAAAAGTTTTTGCCACGAAATAGATTTGTATACGATCCCCAAGGTCTATAAAATACATTATTTTTATTAAAATAATTTAATTTGTTTTTATTAAAGAAAAAATGAATTGATTTCCAAGAACCAAGATCTGTCCAATTTACGTTTAATTTTATCACATTAATATTTTTACTATTTTCTAAAATTGCATAATCAAAAGAAATCGGGGAAATTTTACTGTAATATTTTTTATTTAAAGTAATCAAATTTTTTTTAGTTATGTTATTTTCATATGCTTGATTAGCTAAATTATAAAGTTTTGGTTGAAACTTATTAAAATTATTAATTATACTAGATTTTTTTGCTAGAAAAATACCTGCATTCCAACAACCACCTTTTTTAATAATGTTTTTTGCAATTTTAATTTTTGGTTTTTCTACAAACTTTGAAACCATCATTGAATTTTTTTTGCTTAAAATATAACCAAATTGGTCTGAAGCTTCTTTGGGTTTAATTCCAAACACAAATATGTTGTCATGATTTAGCTTATCTAAGTTTTTTAATATAGATTTGATAAATATATTTTTTTCAACGATTAGTTGATCCGAAGGAATCCATAAAACTGTTTGGTTAAAATTGATATCTGGATTTAAAATAGAACTCAGTATTGCAGGAGCAGTATTTTTTTTTTCAGGTTCAGAAATAATTTTTATATTATTTAATTTATATTTTTTTAAAAAATATTTAATAATATTTACATACTTAATATTAGTACTAATGATAGGAGGCAAAAAATGCTTACTGCTAATTCTCTCAATGGCTTTTTTGAACATATTCCAACCCCCAAAATCAATAAATTGCTTAGGTAAGTTATTATTATTTTCAGGGAATAATCTACTTCCAGATCCGCCACAAATAATGATTGGTAAAACTTTCACCTATATATCTGCGTATACTTGATTTTCTTTTTTTGCTCCTGGATGAGTAACAGCGCCGAATTTAGCACTTCCAACACTTTCTGCGTATTTCCAAAGAGTGCCACTACCAAAATTAGGTTTTTTAGCTTTCCATTTTTTCTTTCTTTTGCCTATTTCAGATTTTGATAATTTTACATCTATGGTACCTTTTTCTGCATCAATGGTTATTTCGTCTCCATCTTTTAACAATGCAATCATTCCACCTGTATAAGCTTCTGGTGAAACATGCCCAATACAAAAACCTCTTGTGGCACCTGAAAATCTTCCATCAGTAATTAATGCTACTTTTTCACCCATACCTTGACCATAAATTGCCGCTGTAGTTGATAACATCTCTCTCATCCCAGGTCCGCCTTTTGGTCCTTCATATCGAATAACGATGACATCACCTTCTTTATATTTTTTATTTTTAACTGCTTTAAAAGCATCCTCTTCACTATCAAAACATCTTGCTTTACCAGTAAACTTCAATCTCTTCATTCCAGCTACTTTTACAATAGCTCCATCTTCTGCTAAATTTCCTTTTAAGCCTACTACACCCCCAGTTTTAGATAATGGATTATTATGTGGTCTAATAACTTTTTGATTATTGTTAAATTTAACATTTTCTAAATTTTCTCTCATAGTTTTTCCAGTAACAGTCAAACAGCTTCCATTAATATATCCGCCATCTAATAATGTTTTTAAAAGCATAGGAACACCTCCAGCTTCAAACATATCTTTAGCAACATATTTTCCACCTGGTTTAAGATCAGCTAAATAAGGAGTTTTTTTAAAAATTTTTGCTACATCCATAATATCAAATTTTAAACCACATTCGTTTGCTATCGCTGGTAAGTGTAAGGCTGCATTGGTAGATCCTCCAGTTGCGGCAACTACAACGGCCGCATTTTTAAGGGCATCCAAGGTTACAATGTCTCTAGGTCTAATTTTGTTTTTTAATAAATTCATAACTTGAACACCGCTTTCATAAGCGTATTTATCTCTTTCTTCGTATGGAGCAGGAGTTCCAGAGGAATAAGGTAACGCTAAACCAATAGCTTCAGAAACACATGCCATAGTATTCGCTGTAAATTGTCCACCGCAAGCTCCGGCGCTTGGGCAGGCATGTAATTCCAATTCTCTTAAATCTTCATCAGACATTTTACCAGCTTCATGCATTCCAACAGCCTCATATACATCAACTACAGTTACATCTTTTCCCTTGAATTTGCCTGGAAGAATAGAGCCTCCGTAAATAAAAACGCTAGGAACATTTAATCTGCACATCGCCATCATCAATCCTGGTAAAGATTTGTCACAGCCTGCTAATCCTACTAAAGCATCATAACAATGCCCTCTAACAGTAAGTTCAGTGGAATCAGCAATTATTTCTCTTGATATGAGGGAAGATTTCATTCCTTCATGCCCCATCGCTATTCCGTCAGTTACAGTAATCGTACAAAATTCTCTGGGAGTTCCATTATTTTCAAAAATACCTTTTTTAGCACTTTGAGCTTGTCTCATTAAAGCGATATTACAAGGTGCTGCTTCATTCCATGTAGACACTACTCCAACAAAAGGTTTTGCTACATCAGTCTCTGTTAATTTCATGGCATAATAAAAAGATCGATGCGGAGCTCTTTCTGGTCCAACGGTTGTATGACGACTTGGTAATTTTGATTTATCAAACTTCATTATTTTAATTTTTTTAATATTTCATTTATTTTTTCATACTCTTTACTATTAATATCTAACAACTCCTTTTCTTGTTCAACAATATTTTTAGGAGCTTTAGATATAAAATCTTGGTTTTTTAATTTGTTTTTAGATGCTTGTATTGATTTTTCTAATCCCATCATTTTTTTACTTAAAATAGAAATTTGTTCTTCCATATCAACACTTTCTTCAAGATTAATCTGCATCTTTTGATTGGAAGCTACTATAGATACAGATTTTAGATTTTTATCTAACTCAAAATTTTTAATTCTTCCCATTTTTTTTATAATATCTTGATTATTAATAACTATATTTTTTAGTTTTTTTGGAAGTTCGGAAATATCAATATTTATAAAACTAGCTGGATTAATTGATAGGTTGGACTTAAATGATCTTAAATCAGATATTAAGTTTATGATAAAATCAATATCTTCAATTTTTTTTGATGATTTTATTTTCTCCACCTTTTTATCGCTAAAATTTACTAAAAATGATTTATGCATTTTGTGAAGACCAGTAATGGACCAAAGTTCTTCAGTTACAAAAGGAATAAATGGATGTAATAATTTTAAATTTTCTTTTTGCACATGCGATAGAACCATTTTAGTTTCATCAATGATTTTTTTATTATTCGAGTTTAATAAAGGTTTGGTAAATTCAATGTACCAATCGCAAAAATAATCCCACAAATATTGGTATGCTAATTTTGCTGCTTCATCAAAACGGTAGTTTTCAATATGAAATGAAATTTCTTGTGAAAATTTATTTAATTGATTTAAAATCCACTGATTGGCTGGGAGACTAACTTTTTCAAGTTTTTTTAAAGTAGATGAAAATACATTGTTAATTTTACAATAATTAAATGTATTCCAAATTTTTGTTAGAAAATTTCTGTAACCTTTGACTCTATCTAAAGATAATTTCACATCTCTTCCTGGAGAGGACATGGATATTAATGTAAATCTTAAAGCATCCGCCCCATATTCGTTAATTATATTTAAAGGATCTATAACATTGCCTTTAGACTTGGACATTTTTTGTCCTTTTTCATCTCGAACTAGTGCATGAACATAAACTTTTGAGAAAGGAACTTCTTTCATAAAATGAAGTCCCATCATCATCATTCTGGCTACCCAGAAAAAAATAATATCAAAACCAGTTACAAGAACAGATGTTCTATAAAATCTTTTCAACTCATAAGTTTTTTTTGGCCATCCTAATGTAGCAAATGGCCAAAGAGCAGATGAAAACCAAGTGTCTAGAACATCAGGATCTTGTTTGAGGTTAGGAATTTTTTTATATCTTTTTTTGCATATTTTTTTTGCTTCTTCATAATTTTCTGCAACGATAATGTCTCCATTTTCTGTATACCAAGCTGGTATTTGGTGTCCCCACCAAAGTTGTCTGGAAATGCACCATGGTTGAATATTTTCCATCCATTGAAAGTAAGTTTTTTTCCAATTGTCAGGAAAGAATACTGTATTTTTATTTTTTACTTGTTTAATTGCCTGGACTGCTAATTTTTTAGCATCAACAAACCACTGTTCCGTTAAAAGAGGCTCTACTACTGTATTGCTTCTATCTCCATATGGAACCACATGATTTATGTCTTCAATTTTTGATATTAAATCTTGAGATGTAAGTTCATTAATAATTTTATTTCTTGCATCTTGACATGACAAGCCAACATAATCAGATGGAGTATTTTCATTTAAACTACCATCTTTATTTAAAATATTAATAGATTCTAATTTATTACGTTTGCCAACCTCAAAGTCATTAAAATCATGAGCTGGTGTAATTTTTACAACACCAGATCCTTGATTAGGATCCGCATAGTCATCCTTGATAATTTTTACTTTTCTTTTGCATATTGGTATTTCAACCTCTTTACCAATTAAATGTTTGTATCTCTCGTCTTTTGGATTTACTGCAACAGCAGTATCACCAAACATTGTTTCAGGACGAGTTGTTGCAACAATTACAAATTCATTATTATGAATAATTTTATATTTAATAAAATATAACTTTCCTTTAGTTTCTTTCTGTACAACCTCTAAATCCGAAATCGCAGTTTGAAGATGAGTGTCCCAATTAGTTAACTTTAAATCTTTATAGATCAATTTATCTTTATAAAGGCTTACAAAAACTTTTATTACTGCTTCAGATAAACCTTTATCCATAGTGAATCTGTCTCTTGACCAATCACAGGAGGAGCCTAATTTTTTAAGTTGAGATGTAATAATATTTCCTGATTTATTTTTCCATTTCCAAACTTCTTCTAAAAATTTTTCTCTACCTAGTTCATTTTTAGATATATTTTTTTCTTTTAATTGTTTTTCAACAACTAATTGAGTGGCTATTCCAGCATGATCTGTACCTGGTTGCCAAAGAGTTTCGTACCCTTTGTTTCTATAATATCGAGTTAATAAATCTTGTATGGAGTTATTTAAAGCATGCCCCATATGCAAACTGCCAGTTACATTTGGTGGAGGGATAACAATCGAAAAGTATTTTTTATTATTTTTTTTAGGTTTAAAACACTTATTTTTTTCCCAAATATTATATATTTTATCTTCGATATCCTTATGATTGTATGATCCAAAATTTGACATTTTATTGAATATTAGAAATCATTATATATATCTTTTGACATACCAATATAAAGTTAAAATCTTGGCCACGTGGCGGAATGGTTACGCAGAGGATTGCAAATCCTTGTATCCCAGTTCGATTCTGGGCGTGGCCTCCAAAGAACATTTAAAATAACACCAACAAAATCTAACTTATTTAACAGTAGCAATTTTTTAAAAGTCGACAACAAAAAAAAGTGTCTGACTTCTGTCTGACCAAAACCAAGGTTTGACAGGGATTTACCTGTCGGGGTGTTTTTTTTGGGTAAAAGATCTACAGGTATTTACCTGTTAAAAGTTAACACCCTGGAGTAGTTGGGAAATGACGAATAACACAAAAAGGTCCAGGGTGTTATTGAGGACTTCGGGAATCTGATAGAGCTTATGGCATGAATTTTTATTTAAAAATTTTTCTAAAAATAGCTTTAATTATTTCAATTATAATGTTGAATCCAAACATGATCACAAATAGGATCAAGCCTCCAAGTAACGTTAAGCCTATTGATCCCAAAACACACACACTTCCAATGGTAAAATCAAAAGGCAAAGTACATTTGCTTACTCGGAAAACTCTTGCAAAAGCCTCTGTATTTAAAAGGAATATTGATAAAAGGAATGTGAAAAAATATAAATTTTTATAAATTTTTTTTATCACAAACGATATTCTAGCAAAGTTTATAACGAATTTGAAGTCGGGATTTATTAATTATTTTAATAAAGAAATAAAAAACATTTATAATCTCTCAAGAATAATGTATTCATAAGTTATGGCTGGAATTATAAGAGTGTGCGGAGTCATAATGGCCATATCAGCATCTATCTATGGTTTTATTTTGTGTTTCTCAATAGTTGAAAACGTTT
>JAYQRG010000021.1:0-14534 GCA_038146245.1 Candidatus Pelagibacteraceae bacterium
GAAAACTTTGCGTGTCCAAATTTAACTTTATCACAACCTGATTCTTTAATTAATTCCCAAGCTTTTTTTGAAAATTGAGGATTTTTAAATGTACTTCCTCCCGTTTTAATATTTTTTGGTTGAGAGTCAGACTTTATTTTTTTGAATTCATTTATCATACTATTGATGATATCAAAATTTCCATCTTCTATATTAAATACTACTTCAGTAATTACAAAATCTTCGGGTAAATTAGTTTTTCTATAATCAAATCCAATTTTATTTTTATCTAGATAATTTTTATTACCGTTAGAATAAATACCTCTAACTTCTTTAACTATTTTAGAAAAATCAGAACCAAAACATCCTGCGTTCATAAAAACTCCACCACCAACCATTCCGGGAATACAACATAAAAATTCAAAATTTTTTATTTTATTTTTTAGAGCAAATTCAGAAACTTGGGCTTTTAAAACTCCAGCTCCCACTACAAGTTGATTATTCTTAATTTCTATATTTCTAAAGCCTTTTCCAAGTTTAATTATAAGATTAGAATAACCCGTATCCCTAAAAAGTACATTTGAGCCAGAGCCTAACACAAAATAGTTTTTGGAATTATTCTCTATTAAATAATCAGATAAATTATCTGAGTCTGAAGGTATAAAAAAATTTTTAGCTTTTCCGCCTATTCCAAACCATGAATATTGTGAAAGATCTGTATCGTTTAAAATTTGATACTTATTACTCATTTTTTAGATTTTCAGAAATTTTCTTAATCCAATTACTTATACTACCTGCTCCCATGGCAACAACAACTTCATCAGAAAAAAGATTTTTTTTTATAAACAATTCAATTTCTTCTATGCTGCTACATATTACAACTCTAACTTTAGAATTTTTTATTATTCCTTCTGCTAATTTAACTAGAGAAATCTTTCTGCTTTTTTCACCAGCTGCATAAACCGGGCAAAGAATAACTTGATCCGCTTTATTAAAACATTTTAAAAATTTTTTATATAAAGACAAAAGTCTTGAAAATCTATGTGGTTGAAAAATTGCTATAATTCTTCTTTGTTTAAAATTATTTCTACATGCATCAAGTACAGCTTTTATTTCACTGGGATGATGTGCATAATCATCGTAGATAAGTTTTTTGTTAATTTTTTTTATTAAAGTCATTCTTCTTTGAACACCTTTAAAATTTTTTAATGATTTTTTGATTTTTTGAATATGGATTCCTAATAATAACCCAATTGCAAAAGATACGGTAGAATTTAGAACATTATGTAATCCAATTAAATTTAGATAAACATTTTTAATTACAAGTTTTTTTTTAGAAAGATTGACTTTAATGTCAAATTTCATTCCCATATTAAAGTTCTTCACATTAAAACATCTAAAATTTGCCTCTTTAGAAAATCCATATGTTAAATAATTTTTTTTATTAATTTTTTTAATGATTTTTTTTATATTTGTATCGTCAATACAAACTAGACTTCTACCCAGAAGTGGAGTTTTAGATATAAAATTTGAAAATTGATTTTTTAAATTATTAAAATTTTTATAATAATCTAAATGTTCATAATCTATGTTACTTACTATAGAGTAGTGGCTTTTAAACTTTAAAAAACTACCATCGGATTCATCTGCCTCTATCACGGCCCAGTCACTATTACCTAGTTCTGCATTTGTCTGTATCGAGTTTATAATTCCTCCATTTACAATGGTGGGATTAAATTTTGCATCTTTTAAAATAGTAGAGACTAAAGATGTGATTGTAGTTTTACCGTGAGCACCTGAAACAACAATATTTTTCTTTAAATTAAGAATATGAGCAAGCATATCGGCCCGTTTAATAATTAATTTCTTATTTTTTTTTGCTAATTTTAATTCAGGATTATTAGATTTTATTGCTGAGGAAGTTACTACCAGCCTTGCTTTTAAAATATTTTTTGTTTTATGATCTTTAAAAACTTTTATATGATTAGCTTTAAGATTAGTAACGACTTTTCCAGTATTTGATAAATCGCTACCCATAATTTCATAGCCCAAATTTTTCATAATGAGCGCAATTCCACTCATTCCGATTCCTCCAATACCAATAAAATATATGATATCTTTTTGATTTATTTTTATTTCCATACTACTCAATGTTTTTTAAAAATGATTTAATTACATTCTCCGTTTTAATTCTTTCAATATTCTTTTCTTTCTTCTCTAATAAAGACCTATCATTTAAGATTTCTGTTAACAATTTCTCAATATTATAAGAAAATTCCTCATTTTGATTAACTAACCAACAACAATCTTTTTTAACATAATAATCAGCATTATAAAATTGATGGTTATCCATTGAAGAAGGTAAAGGTACGGCAATAAAAGTTTTTTTTAAAAAAATTAACTCTGAAATTGTTGAAGACCCAGATCTGCAAATAACTATATCGCAATTATAAATTAGATCCTCTATTTTTTTTTCAAAGATAAAAGTTTTGTATCGAAATCTGTCTTTATATAAATCATTAGCTATTTCATAAAAATGGTCTAGGCTTTCTTTTTGATCAAAAACTACTTGCTGGATTACGCTAATTTTAAAGTTTTGTTCAATTAGTTTTTTAAAAATAATATGCAATTTTTCACCAAAAATCTTTGCTCCTTGGCTTCCGCCAAGTATTAAAACTTTTAAGAAATCGTCTTTTTGATCAATTTTTTTTTTTTCTAGATTTAAAAATTGTTTTCTTATCAAATTACCTACATAATAAAATTTATTTTGGTATCTAATTGGAAAATTTTTCAAATGTTCATAGCCAGATAATATTTTATAAGTAAAAGAAAGAAAAAAACGATTCACTCTACCTAATACAGCATTAGTTTCGTAAAGTATGAATTGCTTTCTTAAAAGGACACAGGCTAATAATAGAGGAAAGGAAACATATCCACCGGATCCAACCACCATATAAGGTTTATATTTTATTAAAATACCAATGCTCTTGAACAAGGAATAAAAAATAACAAATAACGATTTAATTAAATGTAATATATTTTTTTTTCTAAAAGGACTCTCCGAAGGTAAAACTATTATGTCCTCATGATGTATTTCAAAATATTTTTCAGCTCTATCATCTGTTATAATTTTAGTTTCATAATTCTTTTTAAGTTCTTCGTATAAATGTAGAATGGGGAAAATATGTCCACCAGTTCCGCCAGTGCATATTAAATATGTTTTCACAAATTTCTCCTAGTAGCTCCTAATATTATTCCTAAAATAAAACTACTGGTGACAATTGATGATCCTCCATAACTTAAAAACGGAAAGGTCATTCCAGTTGTTGGTAGCAAATTAATAGTTACACCAAAGTTTATCAGTACTTGCAATAATAGTAGAGAAGATAATCCTGAAAGTGTAATTTTTTTAAAATTTGAATTTGCATTTTGAGCAATTGCAAAAGTTTTTATACAAAAAAAAGAAACTAAAAAAATAATTATAAATAATGTTATAATTCCAAATTCTTCTGAAATTGCAGCAAGAACATAATCAGTATGGGCTTCTGGGATCCTTTCTTTTAAAATTCCTTCACCTATTCCTCTCCCAAAAAAACCACCGTAGATTATCGCATCCAAAGCCTTTTCTGATTGATATGAAATTTCAGTTGTACCTAACCATTTATCTATTCTTAGAAAAATATATTGAAATTTATCTTGAAATAAAAATAAAACCGAACCCATAAAAGTTAATACTGAAACAGTGATAAAAATTATAAATAAAAGACTAATTCCAGAAATAAAAATAGTCACACCCCAAAGAAATAAAACAAACAAACTTTGAGAATAATCTGGTTGCATAAGCAACAAACTTATTATGAAAAAAACTAAGAAGGATGATAAAAAAAACTTTAGTTTCATGTTTTTTTCGTCTTCAAAATAATATGCTAAAAATAAAACCATTATAGGTTTTAATAATTCTACTGGTTGAAATCTAAAAAAAAATAAATCTAACCATCTTTTAGATCCTTTTACTTCTAATCCTTTAAACAATACTAAAATTAGCAATAAGATAGATAAAATTAATGCGTAAGGTAATATTTTTTTTAATAAACCATCACTATAAAAAGAGGTGACTATTAAGACAAAAAAACCAAAAAAAACAAATTTTAAATATTTTTCAAATAAAAAATTTGGATCATTATAAAGTTTTTCTGATGGATACTTTAATGTCGAAACAAAAGAAAAAAAAATTCCCAACAAGAGCCAAGTTAGGATAATAAAAAGTAAAGTTTTATCTAAGCTTCTAAACCAGTTTAAAAAAAAATTATTTTCTGCCCTTGAAATTATCATAAATCAAATTTTTAAAACTCTCACCTCTTTCTTCAAAATTTTTAAATTGATCAAAAGACGCTGCTCCTGGACTAAAAAGAACAGTATTTTTTTTTTTTATATTCAATGAATTCTTTAAATCTAAAATCACATTATTTATATTTTTTAAATAATAAAATTTAAATTTTTGTTTTTTTAAAGATTTAATTAAATTTCTAATATTTTTTCCTATTAAATAAATTTTTTCAATTTTTTTTCTAAAATTAAAAATAGAAAAGTTATCTCCTTTTTTTAAAAATCCACCCAAAATTAAAATTATACCTGATTTAAATTTTGTTAGAGCATACCTGGTAGACTCAAAATTAGTTGACTTTGAATCGTTAATAAAAATTAGATTATTTTTTTTGTAAAAATATTCTATTCGATGTGGAAGTGTAGAATTTTGAATATCTTTTTTAGTAATTTTAAATTTTTTACCTAATAGTAAATTTATAATTTTCTTAACTGAAAACTTATTATCAAATGAATTTAATTTATTTTTCTTAAATTTGCTTAATAGTTTATTTGATATGCAATTATTATAAACGCCTATACCCTTAGGTAATAAAAATTTAAATATTTTGATTTTTTTTAATAAATAGCTTTTGAAAGTTTTATGTCTTTCAAGATGGTTTGGAAATATATTTAATATACATGCTCTATTTAATTTTAAATATTTTGAATAATCTAACTGATAGGAAGATAATTCAGCTATGTAAGTAAAGCCTGGTTTTACCTCAACACCTAATGCTGGATTTCCATAGTTTCCAATAATCTTAGACTTTTTTTTGTATTTAATAAGCAATCTATTTATTAATTTGCAAAATGTAGATTTGCCATTTGAACCAGTTATACCGATCATTTCATTTGTATTTGATAATTGTGTACAAAAAATATCTAAGTCCGTAATAATTACATTTGTATGTTTTTTAAAAAAATTCTTTTTAGCATGGTTATAGATGTTAATTCCTGGACTTATGACAATAAAATCAAATTTATCATTAAAATATTTTCTTTTTAGAAATTTTTTATACTTTGCTTTGATATCTTTTTTTAAGTAATCATCCCAACATACAAAATTAATTTTTTTTTTTAGAAAAAAATTTATCGTAGCTATTCCTGATTTACCTAATCCAAACACTAATATTTTTTTATTTATTAGATCTCTGAAACTAATCATGATTATCTAAGTTTTAATGTAGATAATGCTAATAAAACTAAAATGATTGATATAATCCAAAATCTTACTACGATTGTAGATTCTTCCCATCCTTTTTTTTCAAAATGGTGGTGCAAAGGTGCCATTTCAAACACTCTCTTTTTAAAAACTTTAAAAGAAAAAACCTGAATTATTACAGATACAGCTTCAAGCACAAACAAACCGCCAGCAATTAGTAAAGCTACCTCATGTTTAGTCATTAAACTTACTGTTCCTAGCAAACCACCAAGAGCTAATGAGCCAGTATCACCCATAAATATTTTTGCAGGTGGGGCGTTGAACCACAAAAATCCAAGACAAGATCCTACGACGGCACCTAACAATATGCAAACTTCTGAAATATTTTTAATATGAATTATTTTTAAATAATTTGAAAAAATAGCATTACCAGCAAGATAAGTAATAAGTATAAATGTTAAAGTTACTAAAATTACTGGTACAGTTGCTAATCCATCTAATCCATCTGTAAGATTTACAGCGTTTGAAGATCCAACAATTACGATAACAGCAAAAGGGATATAAAAATAACCAAGATCAAATATTAAATTTTTGTAAAATGGAACATCAAATAAATATCTTTTGTCTTCTGGTAAAGAAATCGATATCAAATAAAAAACCATTAAACTCGAGGATATTTGTAAAAAAAATTTAACTGATGCACTGATCCCTTTGGAATTTTTAAATTTAACTTTTAAAAAATCATCAAAAAAACCTATTAAACCAAATGAAATAAGTGCAAATACTGAAATTAAGACATAAATATTTTTTAAATCTGTCCACAATAAAGTAGAGATGATTATTCCAAATACTATTAGGACTCCACCAAAAGTTGGGACTCCCGATTTTTTTATAATATGAGAAATTGGACCATCATTTCTTATCGGCTGATCAAAATGTTTTGAAGATTTAAGGTATTGAATAAAAGATTTTCCAAAAAATAATACAAAAAATAAAGAAGTAAAAATTGCAACCCCTGTTCTAAAAGTAATATAAGTAAAGACATTTAAAAAGGAGTAATGACTACTTAATTGAGTAAATAAATAATTTAACATTAGTATAATTTTTTATTTAAAAATTTATATAAACCAATACCATTTGAAGCTTTAAACATTATTGCACTATTCGCTACTAAAACTTCATTAAACTTTTTTTTAAAATCATCAATATTCCTAAACTTAAATCCCCTTTTACTAGGTTTAAGCTTATTAAATAAATAAATAGAATTTTTACCTATGGTATAAACTTTATCTATATCCAAATGATTAATAAGTAGTCCTATTTTTTGATGAAATTTCTTAGAAAATTTTCCAAGTTCAAGCATATCTCCTAGTACGACAATTTTTAATTTTTTTTTGAAAAAATCACGTTCCGAAAATGATTTTAATGAATTTTTTAATGACATTGGATTGGAATTATAACTGTCATCTACGATTAATCTATTCTTGCTAAGTTTAATTAGATTACCTCTACCATTTGGTGAAACAAAAACTTTTTTTAGCTTTTTAATTTTATTTAATTTTAAATTTAAAGCAAATCCAACCGCTAATATCATTAACAAATTATCCATCATAAAGTTTGATAAATTTTTAAATTTTAAATCGATAAATGAATTTTTTATTTTAATTTTAATATTATTTAAGGATACTTTTATAATTTGAATATCTGCTTTTTGATATTTGCTAAATGTAATTATTTTTAATTTTTTTTGCTTTGCTTTTTTGTAAAAAAAGGAAAAAAATTTATCATCCTTATTTAGTATCAAAAAACCTTTATTTCTAATATTGGATATAATTTCTGACTTAGCTTTGGCAATATTTTTTAAACTTCCAAAGTTACCAATGTGGGCTTCGCCTATATTAGTAATAATACCAATGTTTGGTCTTAAAATTTTTGATAAAAAATTAATTTCTCCATAATGATTCATGCCCATTTCATAAATATTGTATAATGTGTTCAATTTTTGATTTGCTAAAGTAAGCGGAAGCCCAATATGATTATTAAAAGATTTTATAGATTTATATGATCTTTTGTACTTGGATAAGAAATTAAAAAGTATTTCTTTTATAGTTGTTTTTCCAGAACTCCCCGTTATTCCAATAAAAATTTTATCATCAAAATCATTTCTTTTCTTTTTGGCATAATTTTGAAGCCATCCTAAAGGGCTTTTAGTTTTATGAAAATTTTTAAAATACTTTTTTAATTTTTTAGGAATTTTATAATTTTTTTTACAAATGATTAAGTTCTTTTTTCCTTTATTTAAAACCTCGTCAATATAGTCATGACCATCTTTTTTTTTACCACTCAAGCAAACAAATATCGAATTTTTATTTGCTTCTTTGCTGTCAATAACTATTTTTTTATTTAAAAAATTATTCATATATTTTTAAAAAATTTTTTATTGTTAAATAGTCTGAGAAAGGCTTTTTGGTTCCATTGATGATCTGATAATTTTCATGACCTTTTCCAGCTACAATTAGCAACTCATCCTTTTTAAGTTTTTTTATAGCTGTTTTGATTGCCAGTCTTCTGTTTCCAATTTCCATGGCTTTTTTACAAAACTTTTTAATTTGCTTTCTAATCTTTGTAGGATTCTCATTTCTTGGGTTATCATCAGTGATGTAAATTTTATTGCAATTATCATTTGCAATTTTTCCCATTTTAGCTCTTTTAGATACATCTCTTTGACCACCGCAACCAAAAACAATATTGATTTTAAAATTATTATAATGTGATTTCAACGTTTCTATAACCTTTTTTATTCCATCAGGTGTATGAGCATAATCTAAAACAACTAATTTATTTTTTTTTCTAAAAATATTTAACCTTCCAAAAACTGGCTTTATATTTTTTAATATTTTTATAATTTTAATAAATGAGATCCCTATAGATAAACAACAAAGTACTGCTTGCATTAAATTTAAAATTTGAATTTTTCCAACAAGATGAAGATTTGTTATGTAAATCTTATTTCTAAAGTTTACTTTTAATAGAGTTTGATCTTTTTGACTTTTTATCGAAATAATTTTAAATATTTTTTGGTTATCATCTAAACCTAAAATTCTATAATTTTTTAAATTAATTTTTTTTTTAATTAAATCAAATATTTGTTTATTAAAGATAATTGTCGAATCTTTTTTGAGATGTTTTTTAAACAAAATTAATTTAGAATTTAAATAACTATCCATGGTTTTGTGATAATCTAAATGGTCTTGGGTAAAATTTGTAAAGACCGCAGTTCTAAATTTCATTTTATTTAGTCTGTTTTGGTCTAATCCATGGCTTGAAGCTTCTATAATTACATTTTGGATTCCTTCTTTTTTAAAAATCGAAAGATGTTTATAGATTTGCAAACTATCTGGGGTGGTTAAATTATTTTTTTTAAAAACTTTATGACCATGAAACCCTAAAGTTCCAATCATGCCACACTTAATTTTTAATAAATTATGTATTTGATAAAAAAAATGTGCAATAGAAGTTTTACCGTTTGTACCAGTAACTGCTACTAAATTTTTAGGAAGTTTTTTTTTGTATTTTTCATGTATGAGTTTAAAAAAAAAAAATTTAACATTTTTTTTAATTAAAACTTTATTTTTTACATTTAATTTAGAGTTACTGACAATTAAATAAGGTTTTTTTTTAATAATAGTTTTTAAATATGGATTTATTTTTTTTTTATTTCCTAAAAAATCAAAAAAAACATCACCTTTTTTTAGTAATCTAGAATCATTACAAAAGTTTTTATTTAAAATTTTGTTGAGTTTCATTTTTTAAAGATGCAGTAACAACTAAATCAGTACTTAATGTGTCTAAAATTGGACCAGTTTTTTCAATGATTTTACCTGCGATATAAACACTGTTCCAACCTGACTCTCTTCTATTATGTTTCCATAAACTGTATGCTCCATGTGGTTCGTCCAATAGAACAGTTAATACGTATTTTGGTTTTTTAGAGGGAAAACTTGCAACAAAAAAATTTATAACCTCATCACTATAACCTTTAAAATTATTAGACGCTTTATTTGCAGTTCCTGTTTTACCAGCTACATAATAATCTGTAATATCAGCATTTCTTCCGCTACCATGAATTTGATATTTCTTATCTACGTTAGATCTTAAAATTTCATTCATAACATTACTTGTTTCATCAGAAATAATTTTTTTTCTTGTGCTAGTTTTTTCAAATAAAATAGAATTATCTATTAAAAATCCTCCATTTACTATTGCAGCATAAGCTCTTGTTAATTGCAGTGGTGTTGTGGAGACTCCATGTCCAAATCCAGAAGTTAACGTTCTGCACACTCCCCATGATTTTGGTTTTTGAAAAGAAACTTCTGGTAATTCGATGGTTGATTTTTCAAATATTTCTAAATCCTCTAAGAATTTTTGCTGTGTTTCAAGTCCAGTTTTTTGAATAACTCTAATAGTTCCTATATTCGAGGATTTTACTATTATATTTTGGACAGATAAATTCTTTTTGTCTTTAGCATATCGGTATTCTTCGATAGGAAATTTTCCGCAAAAAACTTTGCTTGGCAGATTTTCAAATAATGTCGATTTGGTAACTGATTTTTTTTCTATAGCATTTGCAATTGCAAATGTTTTAAATACAGAACCAGGCTCATATAAGCCTTTAGTATTTTTATTAAAATAAGAATCTGTTTCATATTTTTTTCTCAAATTTGGATCAAAATCAGGTAAAGAAACCATCGATATAACTTTACCATCGTTAGCATCTATTAAAATTGCAGATGCTCCCTTGGCACTAAAAGTCTGAATACTAGAATTTAGAATATCTCTGATGATAAATTGCACTCTTGTATCTAGAGAAGTTTTTACAGGTTCAGAATATTGATTTTGTTGAAGCAACTCTGAATTCATATAAGATTCTAAGCCTGAAACTCCTTGTAATTCAGTGTCAACATTTCCAATTATATGAGAAAAAAGATTTTTATGAGGATAAACCCTAGTTTCACTTTCAATTAATTCCAGAGACGGTTCAGCAATTTTTAAAACTTTTTTATATTCTGTTAGAGTTAAATTCTTTTTTAAAATAAAAAAAGATTTATCATCTTTATTAACTTGATCTAAGTTTATATCTGGGAAAATTATTTTTAATTTTAAAGATAAATTTTTATAATTTTTAACTTTATTTTTTCTAAGTATTAAATCAAATGTTTTAAGATCATGAGCAATAACTATACCATTTCTATCAACAATATCTCTTCTGGTATAATTTTTTTTTACATAACTCTCATTAGTAAAAAAATCTTTCTTTTCTAGTCCCAAAAATAATAATTTGATTAAACTAGTTAATATTAAAATAGAAAAAAAAGATATTAATATATTGATTCTTGTATCGAATTTAGAGCTAATTTTTTTATTCGTAACCGTTTGATTAAAATATAGCTCTAATTGGTTTTTGTTACTTTTCATGAATTTCATACTCCATTAAATCCTTTTTTTTGTAAGGTTGGTAATCTTTCTTCAAGTATTCAGATGCTAAATTTTGGATTCTATTTGGGTTTTTTAAGAAATTATTTTCAACTTTTTCTTTTTTAATTTCCTGTTCAAGAACTAAAATGTTTTTTAAGATTTGATCTATTGAATTTTGCAAGGTTTTAGCATTTTCTTTGTAACCAAAAGTAATGTAACTACCAGTGAAAATTAAAAATAGTATAATCAATAATTTTTTAAAGTTCATTTTGTTCTTCTAGTTTAAAATATTCTTCCATATTTAATTCTTTACGTAACAGAATACTTAAAGGTTTATTTATTTTTACGACTGATCTAAGCTTAGCAGAACGAGAGCTTGGGTTTTTAACTATCTCTTTATCCGATGGTAAAATAGGTTTTTTTTGAAAAATTTCTAAACATGATTCTTTTAATACCTCAGGCATGTATCTAGATCCTTTTTGTTTTTTTCCGTAAAAGTTAAAAATCTTTTTTACCAAACGATCTTCTAGGGAATGAAAGCTAACAACAATAATCTTTGAACCAATTTTTGCTTTTTCAATAATTTTATTTAGGCTTAAATATATTTCAGTTAACTCTTTATTTACAATCATTCTAATAGCTTGAAATGTTTTTGTGGATGGATTTTTATTAGTGAATTTATTTTTAACACTTTCAATTATGTTTTTTAATTCAAAAGTAGAATTTATATTTTTAGACTTTCTAAATCTTATAATATTTTTAGAAATTTTTTTTGCATCTTTATCTTCGCCAAAATACTTAATAATTTTATATAACTGATATTCATCACATTTGTTAACTATATCAATGGCTGAAATTTCATTAAGTCCCATCCTCATATCAAGCTTGGAGTCTTGAGCAAAAGAAAAACCTCTATCAGCCATTTTTAAATGAAAATTCGAAACACCTAGATCAAATAAAAAATGATCCACATACTCAAATTTATCTATCTCATCTATTTCTGAAAATTTTTTATTATAAAAAATAAATCTATTACCGTATTTATCTTTAATTTTTTTGGCTTGTTCATTTACTGAAGAATCCCTGTCTAATCCAATCACAAATGCATCAGTAAATTTTTCAAGAACACCTCGACTGTAGCCTCCTCCTCCAAAGGTACAATCTACAACGACTTTTGGTTTTGAAATTGAAGTTAAAACATTATCCAACATCACTGGATAATGAGTAATCAAATCCAGTGACATTGGAGATCATAAATCCTAGTTAGTTTGTCTTCTTAAAAATGCTGGAATTTCTAGATCACTTTCTTGATCAAATTCCATAGAAGATAAATCTTTTTCTATGTTATTTTCTTCTTTAATTGACTTGGAATAATTAAAATCTTCATCACTAGTAAATAAATTTGGAGTTTCGTCCTCCACAGCCAACTCTGTTTTTTGGGGATTAATCTGGCTCTTTAATGATGAATGTTTTATCTTTGCCTCTTCTTCCAAATTATTTTTATAAGAGTTAGAGATATCATTATAAACATCTTGATAAGAAGTTTTAATTGACTGATTTATAGTGGTTGCTTCTGCAACTCTACTTAAATCTAAAGCATTAGCTCCAGACACAGCGGGTGAAGAATAGTTTTGTTGCTGTCTGGCATTATGCATCACAAAAGATGATTGCTGGTTATTAAAAACATTAGGTCTTGAATAACCATTATGTCTATTCTGAATATGTCTAACCATACTTACTACTGGCTTATTTTTTGCAACCTCGCCACCTAAGCCTGTTGCAACAATAGACACTTTCATTTTACCATTTAAATTTTCCTCAAAAGTTGAGCCTACTAATATCTCTGCAGCTGGATCAACTTCTGCTCTTATTTTGTTTGCTGCTTCATCAACTTCAAACAAAGTAATATCATTTCCACCTGTAATATTTATTAAAAGACCCTTAGCACCTTTTAATGAATAATCGTCAATCAGTGGGTTCGCTAAAGCAGCATCAGCTGCCATGATAGCTCGATTTTCGCCTTCTGCCTCTCCTGTTCCCATCATAGCTTTACCCATGCTGCTCATGATAGTTTCAATGTCAGCAAAATCTAGATTGATGAGACCTGGTTTTACAATCAGATCAGTTATACCTTTTACCCCTTCAAGTAAAACGTTATCTGCCATTTTGAAAGCTTGAGAAAATGTAGTTTTCTCATCAGCAATTTTAAAAAGATTTTGGTTTGGAATAATAATACTTGTGTCTACAAATTTTTTCAAATTTTCTAGACCAGCTTCAGCTACTCTAATTCTACCTGGTCCTTCAAACATAAATGGTTTTGTTACAACTGCCACAGTTAAAATATTTAAATCTCTAGCAGCTTTTGCAATAACAGGTGCGGCTCCTGTTCCTGTTCCTCCGCCCATGCCTGCTGTGATGAATACCATGTTAGAACCTTGTAAAAGATTTATAATTTCATTCATTGACTCATCCGCTGCTGCTTGTCCAATATCTGCTTTCGCTCCAGCTCCAAGTCCTCTAGTAAGATTTGCACCTAATTGAATTTTACATTCTGCTTTATTTGTTTTTAATGCTTGCGCATCAGTATTTGCTGCAACAAATTCAACACCTTGTACTCCTGCTTCAATCATGTTGTTAATTGCGTTACCTCCAGCTCCTCCTACGCCTAAAACAACTATTCTTGGTTTCAATTCTCTTAACTCTGGTGCTGATATATTTATTGCCATTTGCTTCTCCTTTTTTTTGTTAATTATTTTGTTTCCACTTCAGTTCAGATCTTTTTAAATTTGCTTTTTTAACTGCCTGATCACTGAATTTTTTAAACTCATTTGGCTCCCACATTTGAAATGTTTTTCCTTGGCCAACAAATAAAATTTTTTCTTTTATTTTTGAATGCTCTAAAAGTTTCTCGTTTAAAACTACTCGTCCTTCGCTATCAAAATTTAATTGATGACTATTTGCTAAAATTGAAGTTGAAAAAATATCTCTATTTTCTTCAAATGGATTTAATGTATCAATCGTCTCTATAATTTTTTCAATTCTACTAGGTGGACAAAATTCAATGCAAGAATTTGTAAACGATGGATAACAAACTACGCTATTATAACCAAGGCTTGATAGATGAGCTCTAAATGAAGCTGGCACGGAAACCCTTCCTTTTTTGTCTAGTCTGTTTTCGTAAGTCGAAATAAACATAAAAAACCATATACATGGGATATTATGGGAATATATGGTTTTATAATAAATAGTCAAATAGTTATTACAACTAATAGTTGTTCTATATTTGTTCTAAATTTTGTGATTTTTTTTTATTTTGCTAGTTGGTCTGTAAGCTGGGTTCTGTCATTTAAAACGATAATTTATCTTGGCTGATTATTACTAATCAGCTCTAGCAACCAACCCGGATAGCTAATTTAGGAAATTTGATTAGAAAAAACTAATCGCGCTATCCCTATTTGGTCTTGCACCAAGCCGGGTTTTCCATGCCCTTTTTATTACTAAAAAGGCGGTAAGCTCTTACCTCACCGTTTCACCCTTGCCTTGATTAGGCGGT
>JAYQRG010000022.1:0-12793 GCA_038146245.1 Candidatus Pelagibacteraceae bacterium
ATTCAAGATTTAGGAATTGAAGGAGATCGTAATTTTGCATTTGTAAGAAACTTAAACAAAGAACAAGCTATCAAGTTTCAAGATCAACAAAAAGAGAGGAATATTCAAAGTTATTTTGCGCTAAAAAACTCTCCAATTTTAAATAAATATTTTTTTAAATTGGAAGGGGATAAAATTAATTGTTTTAAGGAAAATAAAAAAATAGGAACCATTCAAAATAAATCTTTTGATACTTTACAAGAGGCAGTAGAAATTTTAAAAAAAAACGAGAAAGAATTAAGCAGTAAAGAAATCTATTTACTTTATAATAAAAATTCACCTTTTTTTGATACGGTTAAAAATAATACCATTTCTTTAATGAATTTAGCCTCCACTCAAGAAGTATCAGAGAAAATTAATTACTCATTTGATAAAGAAAGGTTAAGAGCAAACATTTATATAGAGACTAAAGTTGCATTCGAAGAAAACAACTGGCTAGGAAAAACAATTAAAATTAATAAGGTAGAATTCGAGGTCTTCGATTTAATTCCAAGATGTACCGCTACTAATTTTCCATATCAGAAAACAGAATCAGATATTAATCTTCCTCAAAGTATGCAAAAAACTTTAGGACATATTAATCTTGGAGTTTATTTAAAACCTAAAAATAATGGCTTTATTCAAGTAGAAGATAAAATCTCTATATAATTTATGAATTTCCGATATATGAATCCTGATGTCTAAATCTTTCTTTCAAAACCGTCTTGCAGTCACCGTTTTAATTGCAAGTTGTTTTATGGTTTTTACCAGCATGGGAGTGAGACAAACCTACGGGATGTTTTTTAACTTTTTTCAAAGTGATTTAGGAGTTTCTAGAACTAGTTTTGGTTTAGCGATCGCGATCCAAGCCATTACTTGGGGAGGGATGACTTTTTTCTTAGGAATTCTCGCGGATAAATTTGGAGCAAGAAGAGTTTCTCTTTTTTCTATTTTAACTTACGCACTTGGAATTTATTTATTAACGACCCCTTATAGTACAGGGACTTTATTTTTACTAAATCTTGGACTTCTAGTTGGATTTGGAATGGCGGGAAGTGCTGCTCAGCTAGCGGTACCTGCAACGAGCAAACATTTTTCAAATGAAAATAGAGCGAAAGCCGCAGGCATTGTGACTGCCCTTGGATCTTTTGGAATGTTTGTATCTCCACTGGTTTCTAATCAATTATTAAAAATTACAACGTGGCAAAATACTTATTTAGTTTTTGTAGTGGTTCTTTTATTTGCTGGGGTTGCAAGTTTATTTATTCGTTTACCGGAAAGTTCCAAAACAAACGCTCAAACCAAGGAAAAAGAACAAGGTTTTATAGATGCGTTAAAAGAAGCATTTACTCATAAAGGTTATTTATTTTTAACCGCAGGATTTTTTGTTTGTGGTTTTCAAATCACTTTAGTTGCAACTCACGTTCCAGGTTACATCCTTACTAGAGGTTTAGAAGCATGGACAGGAATGGCGATTTTATCTTTAATTGGACTTTTTAATATTTTTGGAACTTTAACTATGGGATATTTAGCAGATCGTTATTCTAAAAAAATACTTCTAAGTGGTCTTTATTTTTTTAGAGGAGTGACCATGGTATTATTCTTATTTTTACCAGCTTCGAATACTTCTGCTATTTGTTTTGGAATTTCATTTGGATTTTTATGGCTTGCTACGATTCCAGCAACAAGCGGAATTGTAGCTCAAATCTTTGGAACGAAACATTTATCCATGTTATTTGGTTTTGTATTTTTCAGTCATCAAATTGGAGCTTTTCTAGGAGCTTATCTTGGTGGCTACTTCTTCGACCTTTATGGAAGTTATGATTACGCTTGGTATATATCGATTGCTTTATCGATCTTTGCCATGATGATGCATTTACCCATTAACGAAAAACCTTTAGCAAGACTTGCTAGAGCTTAACTTACCCGCTTCCAATTAATATTCCAGCAGCTAACACCAAAGATCCACCTAAGACTACTTGTAAGGCAGCTCTTAAGAATGGAGTGTCCATGTATTTTTTTTGTATCCAAGCAATCGCCCAAAGTTCAAAAAATACTAATATCATCGCAACAGTAGTTGCGGTCCAAAAATGAGGAATTAAATATGGTAAAGCATGACCCAGACCTCCAAGGGTCGTCATCACTGCACAAGCAATTCCTCTTTTTACAGGAGATCCTCTTCCTGAAATTTTTCCATCATCAGATATAGCTTCCGTTAAACCCATAGAAATTCCAGCACCAATCGATGCCGCAAGCCCTACGATAAAAGTAGTCCAAGTATTATGAGTTGCAAAAGCGGTTGCAAAAATAGGAGCAAGGGTTGAGACGGATCCATCCATTAAACCAGCTAGACCTGGCTGTACCCAAGTTAAAATGAATTGTCTTTTTGCAGTCTCTTCCTCTAATTTTTTATCATCTTCTTTAATATCGGATTTTACAATTCTAACGATGGTACTATGACCTGCTTCTGCTGCAGCTAAATCACCAAGAAGTTTTCTTGTGGATGCATCAGTAGTTTTTTGAGCAGCACTGATATAAAAATTATAGGCATCTTTTTCCATCATTTCAGCTTCCAATCTTATTCTGTCGATTCCTAAATTTTCTACTAACCAAATAGGTCTTCTTGCATAAAAGCCAGAGACATGTTCTCTTCTTATTAAAGGGATGGTTTCTCCAAAACGTTCTCTATGTTTTTCGATTAACCTTTTACGATGCACATCCTCAACGGAGGCCATTTCCTCAAATATTTTAGCAGATTCTGGATAGTCGTTTCTCAGCTGATCCGCATAAGATCTATAAATTCTAGCATCATCTTCTTCTGAGGATATGGCAAGAGCTAATATTTCTTGCTCACTTAATTCAGAAAACTTTCTTCTCTGTCCAAAGGAAAATAGCATATTGAAATTTTACAATTTGTTTACTTTATATCAATAAAAAACTATTTGTGAGCGTTTAAGATCCTAGATATAAAGCGGTCTTTAATAACATTGAGCTTTACAAACGATGGCTAATAATTTTTCTTTATTATTTACCTCTAAGACTTTGCAAAAAAATTATTTATATGATGATTTTATTGCAGGCTTGACGGTGACGATTGTTGCTCTACCGTTATCCATTGCCATTGCCATTGCAAGTGGAGCTACTCCTGAAAAAGGTTTGATCACTGCTGTAATAGGGGGGCTTCTTGTTTCCATGTTTGGTGGATCGAGATTTCAAATTGGAGGTCCAACCGGTGCTTTTATTGTGGTGGTATATGACATTATAGCAACACATGGTTTTGAAGGATTGTTGCTTGCAACTTTTTTAGGTGGTCTCATTTTAATTATATTTGGAATATTTAGGTTAGGAAAAGTCATCGATCATATTCCTCATGCTGTGGTTACAGGATTTACCACTGGAATTGCGATCGTTATTTTTACGTCACAAGTAAAAGATTTTTTTGGAATGCAAACCGATAAAATTCCATCTGATTTTTTATCTAGATGGTTTTTTTATTTTAAAAATGTTCATTTGATTGATTTTACTGCAACGTTAGTAGGTTTCATTACGATTGTAATTATTCTTATTCAAAGAAGATTTTTTAAAAAGCTTCCAGGATTTTTGATTGCAGTTATTTTAACAAGTATTTTAATTTATTTTACACAGCTAACCTCGGATACCATTGGAACCAGATATCCAAATTTAAAAATTACATTTACCGCACCGGTTTTACCTAGCTTAGAGGTAGATAGTTTTATTCGAATTATGCCAGCTGCCATCACGGTTGCCTTTTTAGCAGCCGTTGAGTCTTTATTATGTTCAGTAATTGCAGACCGATTAAGCAATACAAAACATAGTCCGAACCAAGAATTAATAGGACAAGGAATTGCAAATATTGCTTCTGCTACTTTAGGAGGAATCCCTGTGACTGGTGCTTTAGCTAGAACTGCAACCAATATTAAGTCAGGTGCAAGATCTCCATGGGCAGGGGTCGTGCAGTCTTTACTCATACTTTGTTTTATTTTGTTTTCAGGAAAATTAGTAAATTACATTCCTATTAGCTGTTTATCTGCCATACTATTTTTTGTTTCTTGGAATTTATTAGAAGTAAAAAGTATCGTTCTTTCTTATGATAATTCTAAAATTGAATTCTTAGTTGCTTTTGTAACTTTTTTAATGACTGTATTTGTAAGTATTATGTATGCGGTCGCCGTAGGGTTTATGACTTATTATTTATTAAACCAGATGAATAAAAAAACTAAGAAGCAATAAACGGATAATCCGTATATCCTTTTTCTCCACCACCATAAAAAGTAGCTCGGTTATATTGATTAAGAGGAAGATTCTTCTCTATTCGTAATACTAAATCAGGATTGGATATAAAATGTCTACCAAAAATAATTGCATCCGCTTTACCACTTTCCACCGTTTCTTTTGCAGAATTTGGCTCATAGCCACCTGCTGAAATAAAAGGACCTTTAAACTTAGATTTAAATATTTCCGAAGTACAAGGCGCGGATAAATTTAACTGATCTCCTCCTCCTGCTGTACTTGCTCTAGGTTCCACTACATCTAAAAAGGCGATGTTTCTTTTGTTTAATGCTTCAATAAAATAGGAGAATAATTTTAAAGGATCTGAATCTTTCATATCGTTAAATGTTCCATAAGGAGAAATTCGAACTCCAACTTTATCTGCTCCCCAAACGCCAATCACAGCGTCAATTACTTCCAATGGAAATCTAGTGCGGTTTTCAATGGATCCTCCATAGATATCAGTTCTTTGATTGCTTCCATCTTGTAAAAATTCATCGAGCAAATAACCATTTGCACAATGTACTTCTACGCCATCAAAGCCAGCTTCTTTAGCGTTGATTGCACCTTGTTTATAATCATTAACAATTCCTTTGATTTCATCTGTCTCTAAGGCTCTAGGAATATCAATCGCGCAAGGTTTCCAATCTGCGGTATAGGTTCCTGAATTTTTTGCAGCAATTGCAGACGGGGCAACCGGCTTTCCATGATTGGGTTGGTGTGAAGGATGAGAAATTCTTCCTACATGCCAAAGCTGTAAAAATATTTTTCCACCTTTTTCATGAACGGCTTTTGTTACTTTTTTCCAACCTTCCACTTGTTCTTTCGAATGAATTCCAGGAGTTCCAGGATATCCTTGTCCTTGCTGCGAAACTTGAGTTGCTTCTGTGAGTATGAAACCTGCGCTTGCTCTTTGAGCATAATAAGTAGCATTTAATTCATGCGGGATGTTACCAGGTTGTTTGGACCTCATTCTGGTAAGAGGTGCCATAATAATTCTGTTTTTAATTTGAAGATTTCCTATTTGAAGTCCGGTTAATATTTTTGTCATAGCATCTACATGAACATTTAATTTTAATTTTCAAGAACCAAAAAGGTCGCAAATTATCCTTTGACTTATAGAATATTTAGCATTAACGATGACTTTAGAATGAAAGCTACAAATTTTTTTTTATTTCTTATCGCTTTAGTACTTTGTTTATTCTTAGGTTTAAAAATTGAAGAACAATACCGCGATGTTCGTTACCTAACTAACTGCGTTGAAAATTTAAAAGAAAATAACATTCCAGCAAATGATTATGAGTCTTACTGTGTTGGTCTTGTAAAACAAGATCCCGTATTATTTACTTTCTCTAAAGGAAAAGTTGCTAAATATTTACAAAAAGCAAATACAGAAAATAAACCTACTGAAGCTCCTAAGGCAGAACCAAAAGCTGCACCTAAAAAAAAATAATTAATTAAAATATTTTAAAGCAATAAAGACTACGATTGGAATCGTGACAAAAGACATAGCAGTTGCCATGACAATGATGGATGCAATATTGTCTGCATAGATTTTTTTAGAATACATTTTAGCCAGTAAGAAATTTAAAATTGCTGATGGCATGGAGCACTGAATAAATAAAACTCCAGCATAATATCCTGTTAACTTAAAATATTTTATAATGATTAAAGCAATACAAGGACCGCTCGTTAATCGAAAAACTGATATAATAAAGTTTTGGATCATATTTTTCTTAGTAATTTTAAGTGTACTTAAAGAAATTCCTAAAGAGGTAAGTACTAAGAAAATTGTAGAGTAAGCCAAAATCATAGTTGTGTTCACAATAAATTGAGGCGGTTTAATTTTAAAAAATAAAAATAAACCAGATAAAATAATGACATGCATTGGTATTGAAGTGAGCAGGGGCTTCAGGCTAATTTTTCCTTTCGCAATAAAAATTCCAAGCGTAAAGTGGAGCAGCATAATCACCGCTGCTACGGAACTTGCAATAGAAAAACCATTTTCTCCATAAGCAAATAAACAAATAGGAAGTCCTAAATTTCCAGTATTGGGTAAAATGAGAGGACTTAGTTCTGTAAAAATATTTCTTTTTAATATTTTAAGTAAAATAATTCCAAGAACGGCAAAGCACCCTACAAATAAAAAGGTAAAGGATCCAAATTTAATAAACGTGTCAAAGTTTAAACTTTTAGATGCTGCTAAGGAATAAAATAACATACTCGGTACACCAATTTTAGATGCGAAAGTGGTAATCGTATCGGTGTTAAAATTTTGATTTTTTTTTCCAAACCAATAGCCAATTCCAATAATGAAGAATACTGGGAAAATAACTTCAAATAGTTTGTAAAAAAGGCTCAGCGACATTTAAACTAATGTCCCCTTTTACTTTTATGTATTGTAAATACAAGTTAACAAATCATGTCTAAAATTTTTAAAGCATGCATTATTTTCATAAGCTTATGTTTCTCTGTAGAAAGCTTTGCTCATACGGGACACTATGTAAAACTCAAAGCACTGAAGTTTGAATTACTTCGAGATCAACAATCCGTTGGATATCACGATATATTATTTGAATGGAAAGGGGATGAATTAATAGTCAAAAATATTATTGAATTTAAAATAAAAATTCTAGGAATTCCCTTTTATCAATATTCTTCGCAAGGAACCGAGCGCTATCATCGTAACGGAGATTTAATCAGTTTTAATTCCTCTACAAACGAAAATGGAGAGAAGAAGTTTTGCAATATTGAGAAAAAGAATCAAAACTACAAAATTGATGGAACCAAGTTTAAAGGGGAGGTAAATGCGGATTTTGCAATCACTGCTTATTGGACTCATGAAATTTTAACTAAAAAAAAATTAGTTTCTGGAATTACCTGCAGAATGATTGAGGTGGATATTAATTATTTAAAAGAAGAAACTATTAAAATAAATAATCAATCGATCGTAGCTACCGTATTTGATATTAAGGGAAAGGATTTGAATACTCAGGTATGGTTTGATAAAAAAGACCGATATTTACTTCACCAGGTTTTAAACAAAAATGGAATTTGGGATTATAAACTTAAAGAAATTAAACTAGATCCATGAAATATTTAATAAAGTTTATTATCCTATTTTTATTTTCACAAGCCTCCGTAGCCGAGGAATCCTTTGGTGTCATATCGATTATGTATCACCGGGTAGGAGAGCCCAAATATCCATCCACCAACATTTCTCCTGAAGTATTTAAAGAACATTTAAAGATGATTGAATCATCCAAGATACCTTTCATGACCCCTGAGGAATTTAAACAATACATTCTTGAAAAAAAAAAATTGGAACAAAAAAAAATTCTATTAACTTTTGATGATGCTTTTTTAAGTTTTTATAAGAATGGTTGGCCTTTATTAAAGGAAAAGAAAATTCCATTTATTCTCTTTGTAAACACAAGAGAAATTAATCAAAAACATTTCAATTATATGAACTGGGACCAAATTAGAGAAATTCATCAATCTGGATTAGGTGTAATCGGAGGTCATTCTTTTAGTCATGGTTATTTCACAGAAACTTCCATTGCTGGTATTGAAAAGGATATTCAACAATCTCAAGCGGACTATAAAAGAGAATTAGGAACGATTAGTAATTTGTATGCCCATACTTTTGGTGAGACGAGTTTAGAGATTACTCAATTATTAAAAAAATATGGTTACGATATTCAATTTGGTCAGCATTCAGGTGTGATTAGTTTAAATGAAAATATATTTTATCTTCCTCGATTTAGCTTGAATGAGAATTATGGAACTATCAAACGATTTAAGGAAATTTTGCAATCAAAAGCTTTTCATCTTAAGCTTTATGAACCAAAAACTATTCTTTTGAAGAAAGAGAATAATCCTCCAAAAATGAAACTTGTCTTTGATGAAAATGTGAAAGGGATTAACTGTTTTGATGATGCGGGAGGAAATTGGAAAAAAACTAAAGTTAACTTTTTGAATAATCAAGAAATCGAATTAGACTTTGAAAAACCATTTGTACCTCGAAGAGGAAGATTAAATTGTACATTACCTTCTAAAGGATCTATTAAATGGTTTGGTTATCAATACAGCGTTCTTAACTAGAAGCGATAAAACTTTTCATTAACTTTAAAGTTTCCTCGCTAATATGATGTTCCATTCCTTCGGAATCTTCTTCTGCAGTTTTTTTAGAAACTCCAAGTTTGATTAAAAATTTATAAAGAATTTCATGCCTAGCGTTGGATTTGTCGGCAAGATCCATTCCTTTCTTGGTTAAATAAATGGAGCGATATTTTTCAGAAGTTGCTAATTTTTCTTTGATTAATCTTTTAATATTTTTATTTACGGTTGCATTCGAGACGCCAAAGTATTTACTAAGGTCCACATTTTTTGCTTCTTTTTTTTCCCTAATAATTTCTTGGATCGCTTCTACATAATCCTCGATCATTTCCGTACTTCTCCTGTTGTGAGAAAGTTTAAAGTAAACTGGGTTTCTAGATCTAGTACGCTGCATAATTAAAGAGGGTACATATATATAATTTTTTTTAAATTAGCACTTGAAATTTATAGTAAAGGCTATACATTTTAGCCAAGGCTAAACTTTTATGGTTGAATTTAAATACGGTATATTTGAGACGATCAAAAGACAGGTTTTACTATCCAGCATTGGAAGAACCATCGTCTATACTTTGGGTCACATTTGTATTGCTATGACCAGTAATATGATCATTACCGGCGCGCAATTCGAGTTTGCATTAGCAGATGCAATTATTGAGCCATGTATCAATGGAGTTTGGTATTATTTGCTAGATAAAGCTTGGACTAGTTACATTCCTAAAAAACCTGCTTAACATTTTCCCTCTAGGAGAAAAAAACGAATTACGATATTAGTGAAGCATGTTTGCATTTTTTAATTTTTTTAAATCAGGAAAAGACCGAAAAAAAGATAAAGCTTTTGATTATTTAAAAAAAGCTAGCGCTTTATCCAAAGCGATTGAACAAGAAGAAGACGAAGTAAAACTTCGTGGCCTTGCTTTCGAAATGAAGAAAAATCATGATCTAGCAATTAAAATGTTAGATGAAATTGATTATGACATGCAAAATTTAGATCAATATTATTTTGATCCTAAAAAAAAGGCCTCACAAAATTACTTAAAAGTTGAAAAGATTTTAAAAAATTTCAATAATCGTTTAGCTTAATCGAAGCTTGTAATTTTTCGCCCATTTTATAAAATAAAGACATGGCTACTTATACGTGTGCTAAATGCGGAATGAGCGTAAATGCGACTTGTGCGAAATGTAATACGCCTCTGGTTCATGATCATTTAGATAAGAATGGACAAAAAATTCAAATTTCTAAATGTCCAAAATGTCAGGGTAAAATAAAATCACCACAGTGTTGTGGTGCAGACATGAAAGCTTAAAGCAAGATTAATCCAAGACTGCCCATTTGGATTAAATTAATCACTACGGAAACAAGGTGATAGCTTCTAAATTTTTTTTCATCTTTTAGTTCTCTATATTTATTAATCGTAGGCATTAAGATTAAAAGCGAAACACAAAACAAAATTGTAACCATCAACGATAAATAAAAATCAAGACTGTAAGTTGAGGTACTTACATAACAACCAGTGACCACCAACATTAAAATTAAATTAATAATATAATAATAAGGAAAAATAATTCGAATATAAATTCCTGCCTCTGTCGTTGGCAAGACTTTAAAGGTAAGGGGAGCTACTACAAAAGAAAAAAAAAGCATAATCCCAAGAACCATCGAGACTAAATTTAAAACGATTTGTTCGCTCATTTTTTTTTATTTTTCTTAGGAGCTTTGTTTAACTTATTGATAAATTTTAAAAGCTTCTTTTTCTTTTCAAAATATTTTTTCATTTAAAAAATTTTATGATAAAAGTTAAAATAATACTAATCACAATACAGGTAACGATTGGAAAATAAAAAGAATACTTTTCTCCCTTAACCGCAATGTCTCCCGGGAGTTTTCCTATGGGTAAAGTTTTAAGCCAAGGCCAGAGAAGACCAGCAATAAGAATAACTAAGCCTAAAATGATCAAAGTCTTTTGCATTGCTTCATTTTATCAAGATATTTGTAAACTGGTATGCCTAAATGTCGCTTAACATTGCCAAAATTAAAGAGTAGATAGCGCTCCATTAATTCTAACAAAAGAGAATATATGAAAAAAGTACTTGTAGTATTTTTCCTAGTATCAAGCTTAATGGGTTCTGCGATTGCAGCTCCTGGTGATATCACTAAAGCTCAATACATCAAACAAGCTGAAGATCGTTTCAATGCAATGGATGCAAACAAAGACGGTGTTGTAACCAAAGCAGAAAGAAAAGCTTACAACGATAAAATGAAAGCTGAAAGAGACGCGAAAGCTAAAGCGAAAAAAGAAAAAAAGTAATTCTTTAGTAACTTATTAAATGGCCTAAGATTTAAAACTTGGGCCATTTTTTTTTGGATTAAATATGCTATAGTTAATTTGTGGGGTGCTGAAAAGCTGAGAATGATACCCATTGAATCCGCATGGTAATGCATGAGGGAGAAAGATGATTGATACTAAAATATTTTTAACTTTAATTTTAATAGCTTCAGCCTTTATGGCTTTTGGCTATTTTGCTTTTCATAAAAAACAAACTTCCAATTCTTTTCTTGTAAGTGACAGAAATGTTTCAGGAAAAACCTTAACTACAACTTTAGTAGCATCTTGTTTTGGTCTATGGATTTTAATTGGACCCTCGGAAGCTGCAACCTGGGGAGGAATTGGTGCTTGTCTTGGCTATGCCCTTGGTCAATCTTTACCTTTTCTATTTATTCTTAAAGTTGGAAAAAAAGTTAGAAAATACTTACCTAATGCCGTTAGTTTTACTCAGTACATTATCAAACGATACGGATTAAAAGTTTTTCAAATCGTACTGGCGCTTACTTGCTTTTATTTATTTATTTATATTTGTGCCGAAGTAACGGCCATTGCAAAAATAGTTTATTTAATTTCCAATATTCCACTTTGGCAAACATCGCTCATTATTATTATTTCTACTCTTTTTTATTCTCTGCGTGGGGGTCTTAAAATATCCATTTTAACCGATCAATTTCAATTCTGGATTATTATGATTATTCTAACTTTTGTTTTTTATTTTTTATTTTTTAATCATAGCGTTTCTTTAGATTGGTCTTTAATCTCGAAGAAGAAATTTGAACTAATTAATCCGAATAATTTTAGCCTTTATGCATCAGGGCTTACTTTTTTTATTGCAGTTTTTGCAACCAACTTATTTGATCAAGGAACTTGGCAGAGAATTTTTGCAGCTAAAAATGTCTCAGAATTAGATTATGGATTTAAAACAGCATCCACGATTATTTTTCCTGTCATATTTTTTCTAGGGATTTTTGGATTACTAGCCGTATCCAATCAAATCGTAAAAGATCCAAGTACGATTATTTTTTCTTTTCTATTACAGCAGCATCCTATTTGGAGTTATATTATTTTGATCCTAGCTTCGATGTTGGTGATGTCGAGTTTGGATACATTGATCAGTGCTCTTGCCAGTCTTGCGATGGTGCATTTTAAAAATGTAAAAAAGAAACTACCTGAAAAAAATTTTTATATTATTCTGGTTTTAACTTTATCTCTTCTAGTTTGGTATGTTGCCTCTAAAGGAATGAGTGTCCTCTATTTATTTTTATTTGCAGATTTATTATGTTGTGCTGCTGCAGTTCCTGTCTTTTACGGAGTATTTAATAAAAAAATAAATGGCACCCTAGTTCATTATGCGGTGATCCTAGGTCTTATCTCTGGACTACTCTTATTTCCGCTTCCAGATTTTTCTTCAAGCTTTATTAATTTACTAGGAGTTAAGCTTCCTTCGTTAGTAGCTAAAAATTTATTATTTTTCTCTTTTTTGATGTCTGTTTTTATACCTTTTATTGTAATTAAGATTTTAGAATCTAAAAAATAATTTTTATTTAATTGTAAAATTTGGATCCGTAATTTCTTCTGTTGTTTCTTCCACAAGAATATTTTTAATTTTGGCAAGGGGAGGTCCTTGATAACACCTATCAATCATAGATTTTATTTGCTTATCGGAGCCTTCAATTATAGCTTCAACTTTTCCGTCTTTTAAATTTTTGCACCAACCTTTAATTCCCTGGCGCAAAGCCTCTCCTTTCATCCAGAATCTATAGCCCACACCTTGGCAACGACCCTCGATGATTAGATGTTTTTTAACCATATCTTGATCCTATACCTTAACAGAACAATTAAAATACACTTTTAAATCTAATATCATTTTGATTGCCAAGGTTTTAAACTCGATTACATTGCAACCAATTTATGAAACGGCTTACCGCAAAAGATTTTGATCCAAAATTATTAGAGCTTTATGATTTTTATGCTCATGGGAAAATAACCAAACGTGAATTTTTAGACCGTGCACAGAAGTTTGCTGTAGGAGGAATAACAGC
>JAYQRG010000023.1:0-12521 GCA_038146245.1 Candidatus Pelagibacteraceae bacterium
GCACACATTATGAAAGTTAGAAGTTCATTAAAATCATTATTAAAAAGAGATCTAAATAACAAGCTTGTGAAGAGAAAAGGAAAGCTTTACGTTATAAATAAAAAAAATCCAAAAATGAAAGCAAGACAAGGTTAATTGTGGAAATTAATGAGCAAAAGAAAACTTGGTCAGGATTTAAAATTTTTATAACTATTTCTGGCGTGGCAATTGTTATCATTCTCGCTTTGATGGCTATATTTCTTTTATAGATCAATTATAAAGTTTTAATAAAATCAAACTATTATTATGATTATAGGATGTCTTGCTGAAAATAATCCAAATGAGAAAAGAGTATTGATTAGCCCCGATACAGCAAAAAAAATAACTAGTTTTGGAATAAATATTTTAATTCCAAAAAATTATGGATATCATTCAAGTTTTTTAGATGAAAGTTATTTAGCATCAGGGGTTAAAATTACTGAAGCCTCAGAAATAACTTTAAAATCAGATTTAATATTTAAAATTACAGAAGATGGATTAGACCAATTTAATTTTAAGGAAGGCTCATATATTATTTTAAGCAATTGCGATAAAAATAAATTAAAAAATAATAAACTTAAGATATTCGGACTTAATTATTTGCCAAGAATTACCAGAGCGCAATCTATGGACGTTTTATCATCACAAGCAAATTTAGCAGGTTATAAAGCAGTAATAGATTCTGCTTATGAATTTAACAAGGCTTTACCGATGATGATGACAGCAGCAGGAACAATAACACCTGCAAAGTATTTCATAGTTGGAGCTGGAGTCGCGGGCCTTCAGGCTATAGCGACTGCAAAAAGATTAGGTGCAATTGTATCTGCAACCGATGTTAGAGCCGCCTCCAAAGAGCAAGTTGAAAGCTTAGGTGGAAAATTTGTTTTTGTAGAAAGTAATGAAAATTTAGAAACTTCAGGTGGGTATGCAAAAGAAGTAAGCGAAGAATATAAAAAAAAACAGGAAGAGTTAATAAAAAAAACTATCGTTAATCAAGATGTTGTAATTTGCACAGCTTTAATACCTGGAAAAAAAGCTCCTAGAATAATTACCGAAGAAATGGTTTTATCTATGAAACCAGGTTCGGTTATTTGTGATTTAGCAGCTTCTCAAGGTGGAAATTGTGCTTTTTCAGAAAGTGATAAAATTATAGAAAAAAATGGAGTTAAAATTATAGGATATAGCAATTATCCATCAAGAATTGCTGGATCTTCATCATCGCTTTTAGCAAAAAATATTTTAAATTTTTTAGAGTTAATTTTTGATAAAAAGAATAAAGTTTTAAAAATCGATTTAAATGATGAGATTATAAAAGGAGTTTTAGTAAACTAAATGGAACAAATCGATCCTTTTATTTTTAGATTAGCTATTTTTATATTATCTATATTTGTAGGATATTACGTAGTTTGGAGCGTTACTCCATCACTTCATACTCCTTTAATGTCAGTAACAAATGCTATTTCATCAGTTATTATAGTTGGAGCTTTAATTGCTGTTTCGGTTTCAAGCTCTGAAAGTTCGGTAATATCTTTTTACTCAGGTATTATTGCGGTCTGTCTAGCATCTATAAATATCTTTGGTGGATTTTTAGTCACGATGAGAATGCTAAAAATGTATAAAAAAAGTAAAAAAAATAAATGATATCTATAAATCTCACTGCTCTTTTATACTTGGTTTCAGGAGTTTTTTTTATTCTAGCTTTAAGAGGACTTTCTTCACCAGAAACATCTAGAACTGGAAATTTATTTGGAATTGCAGGTATGTTTATTGCCATTTCTGTTACTGTTTTAGGATTAAAAGATTTAAGTCATTTAATTTCTAACTCTACTTATATTTTAATACCGCTAGCTTTAGGTGCTTTAATTGGAGGCTTTATCGCTGCAAGAATTGCAATGACTGCCATGCCACAACTCGTTGCTGGTTTTCATAGTTTAGTTGGACTTGCAGCAGTGTTAATTGCCGTTTCTGCATTTTATAATCCAGAAGCTTTTAATATTGGTAGCATTGGTAAAATTAAAACTTCGTCTTTAATTGAGATGTCAATTGGTGTGTCTATTGGTGCAATAACCTTTTCTGGTTCCGTTATAGCTTTTCTTAAACTTCAAGGAATTATGTCAGGGTCACCCATTACATTTAAAGGTCAGCATTTAATAAACTTACTTATTGGTTTATTAATTATTTATTTTGTTATTGTTTTAGTTGCATCACAAAACTCAAAATATTTTTGGTTAGTAGCTTCACTTTCTTTTTTAGTAGGATTTTTAATTATTATTCCAATTGGAGGTGCGGATATGCCAGTAGTAGTATCGATGCTAAACTCGTACTCTGGATGGGCTGCTGCCGGAATTGGTTTTACTTTAGAAAATACTGCATTAATTATAACAGGAGCGCTAGTTGGATCGTCTGGAGCAATTCTTTCTTATATAATGTGCAAAGGGATGAATAGGTCCCTAATAAATGTTATTCTTGGAGGTTTCGGTGGGGAAGCATCAATTGTTGGTCAAAATCAAAAAAATACAAAACCAGTAAAACAAGCAGGAGCTGATGATGCAGCATTTTTAATGAAAAATGCATCTTCAGTAATTATTGTTCCAGGGTACGGTATGGCAGTTGCTCAAGCTCAACATGCCTTAAGAGATATGTGTGATAAATTAAAAGCAAATGGGGTTACGATAAAATACGCAATTCATCCAGTTGCTGGAAGAATGCCAGGACATATGAATGTTTTACTTGCCGAAGCAAATGTTCCTTACGATGAAGTATTTGAGCTTGAAAATATTAATAATGACTTTGCAAATACGGATGTTGCTTTTGTGATTGGTGCTAACGATGTAACAAATCCTGCAGCCAAAACTGACCCTTCAAGTCCAATTTTTGGAATGCCAATTTTAGAGGTTGAAAAAGCAAAATCTGTTTTATTTGTTAAAAGAGGTATGGCCGCAGGTTATGCTGGAGTTGAAAATGAGCTATTTTTTAAAGATAATACTTTGATGCTATTTTCTGATGCAAAAAAAATGGTAGAGGAAATTTCAAAATCTCTAGATTAGATTCTAGATCTCATTTTTCTGAGTTTTTTAAATCTTTTAATACACTCTTCTTTTTCTCTTTTTTTTCTTTCCGATGGTTTTTCGTAATGACTTTTAATTTTTAGGATCCTAAAAGTTCCTTCTTTTTGGAGCTTTTTTTTAAGAATTCTTAAAGCTTGCTCCACATTGTCATTTTTAACTTCTATTTTAATAGTAGCCTCCTTGAGGGGGCTGGAATTAGCATTTATATAAAAAAAAGTCTATATATTAATATTTTATAGTATTATGGAATATTTTACTCCAAAATCTCAAAGAGGTCTTGAAAGTAAAAAACAAACTATTTCCAGACGAGCTTTTGTTTTATCGGTAGCCAAGTATGGATTTTTTGGTCTTTTAATATCAAGATTAACTTATCTTCAAATTTTTAAATCCAAAGATTTTAAATTTCAGTCAGATCGAAACAGATTTAGAGAAATTAAAGAAATTCCAGAAAGAGGAATAGTTTACGATATTAATAATAATATTTTAGCATCCAATTTGCAGGTTTATAAAATCCTAGTTTATACTAATGAAATAAAAAACTTAGATGAATTTTTATTTCAAATTGGAAATTACGTAAAATTAGATATTTTAGAAGTCAAAAAATATAAAAATCAAATTTTAAAACAAAAAAGAACAAATAAATATCAGCCTTTAGTATTAGATAAAAGTTTAGATTGGAAAACTATAGCTAGAATTAATTATAATTTAAATAGTATACCTTATATTCAACCTATTATCTCTTATGAGAGAACTTATAATTATTCAAACCAATTTTCACATATTATTGGTTATGTTTCTGAACCAGATAAAAAAGATCTAAATAATATTTCAAGTAATCTTTTAAACACACCAAACTTAAAAGTTGGAAAATCTGGATTAGAAAAACAATTTGATAGGGAGATAGCTGGAAGTCCAGGTATTTCTGTTTTAGAGACGGATGCTAGAGGTCGGCAATTAAAACTAGTATCTTTTAATAAAGGAAATTCAGGAAAAAATATTTATACAACTCTGGATAAAGACATTCAAATCGAAGCCTTCAAACATTTGAACGAAGAAAGTGGCTCCATAGTTGTAATGAGCACTGATGGAAAAATTTTATGTTGCGTATCTTCACCATCTTTTGATGCTAATCAATTTACTTACGGGATGAGTTCTTTAAATTTTGATAAACTAAATAAAAACCCATTAAAACCCTTATCTAATAAAGCTTTGTCTTCTTTGTACCCTCCAGGAAGTACTTTAAAGATGATAGTTGCGCTATCCGCACTTGAAAACAATATTATTAATTCAAACTTCAAAGTTAGATGCAGAGAAAAAGTTGATTATCATAACCAAACCTATCATTGCTGGAAAGAACATGGGCATGGAGTAGTTGATTTAAAAAGAGCTATAAAAGAATCTTGTGATATTTATTTTTATGAAGTGACTAGGTTGCTTGGAGTAGATCGTTTATATGAGACTGCTAATAAGTTTGGTTTTGGTAGTTTAGTTCTTGATAATTTTTTAGAAGAAAAAAAAGGATTATTTCCAAATTCCAAATGGAAAAAGAAAGCATTAGGAAAACCCTGGTATTTAGGAGAAACCATTATTACTGGTATTGGACAAGGTTATATTCAAGCAACTAATTTACAAATTTGTAAAATGGTAGCCCAGATTGCAAACGGTGGTTATGAAATCAAACCATCCTTTTTAAAAAATGATGATTATACCTTAAATAATAAAATCATTAAAAATGATGATCATTTAAAAATAATTTTAGAATCCATGAACGCAGCAACTAACGAAATTAGAGGAACGTCTTATGCATCAAGAATTAGAAAAGGGGATTTATTGTTTTGTGGTAAAACTGGAACATCTCAGGTAAGAAAAATTACAACAGATCAAAGATTAAGAGATATAAAAAATAAAGATCTTCCGTGGGAATTTAGAGATCATTCTTTATTTACTGGTTTTGGTCCGACAAATGATCCAAAATTTGCAATTTCTGTAATTATTGATCATGGAGGATCTGGCTCTGCTAAAGCTGCTCCAATCGCCTCTAAAGTAATGCAGTTTATTTTTAAGAAATATTATAAAAATCAAAATGTATGAAATAAGAAAAAATATATTTAGAAGTTTTGTAGGTAAATTAAGTCAGATTGATTGGTTGTTAATTTTATCTGTTTTGTTTATAGCTGGAATTAGCTTTTTAACTCTTTACTCATTAGATTCTGATAAAACAAATTATGTTGAAAAACATTTCTTAAGGTTCACTTTATCAATCATAATTTTATTTGTTGTAGCATCTATCAATATCAAATTTTGGTATAAAACATCCTATTGGATTTACGCTTTAGTTTTAATTAGTTTATTACTAGTTGATTTTATAGGGTTAGTGAGCAAAGGTTCAAAAAGATGGTTAGATGTCGGGCCAGTAAATTTACAACCCTCAGAAGTTATGAAAATTGCAGTGATTATGGCACTAGCAAAATATTATCAATATTTAAAAACCGATGATGTAGATAAACCTAGTAAATTAGCATTACCTATCGCATTAATAATTTTACCGTTCTTAATTGTTGTCAAGCAACCAGATCTTGGAACTGCTTTATTTATTTTAATTGTTTCCATCTCCATATTATGGCTTGCAGGTTTAAATTTAAAAATATTTACTTTCGGCGCATTATCTATTTTGGTGCTTGCGCCTTTATCTATAAGTTTTTTAAAACCCTACCAAAAAAATAGAATTCTAACTTTTCTTGATCCAGATAAAGATCCAACTGGAGCTGGATATCACGTCACTCAATCTAAAATAGCAATTGGTTCCGGAGGATTTTTTGGAAAAGGTTTTATGGAAGGGTCGCAAACGAAGTTAGCCTATCTTCCAGAGCCACATACTGATTTTATATTTACTGCATTTGCCGAACAGTTTGGTTTTGTTGGATGTTTAATTTTAATTTTACTTTTTATATTTTTAATTTCCAGAATTAATAAAATATCTAATAATTCAAGATCAAACTTTGGAAGATTATTATGTTTTGGTATCGCATTTAATTTTTTTGCTTATGTTGGAATTAATATTGGAATGGTAACTGGCATTTTACCAGTGGTTGGCGTTCCTATCCCAATCATGTCCTATGGTGGAACCGCTATGATAACCACTATGTTTTCTTTAGGTTTAGTTCTAAGCACCTATATTCATAGGGATGAAAACATACTTTAATAGTCTAAAAATGGGGTTTTCAATTAAGACAAAACGTGATTAACTAGATATAACTTTATAAAAATTATGTTTAAAAATAACGGCTCATCCAACGGTGCTGCAGGCGCATCTTTAATTGGTGAAAGTTTACAGGTTGAAGGCGAACTAATCTGCAAGGGAAATATTGAAGTTGCTGGCCTAATGAATGGAAACATCAAAAGTAGAGAACTTCGAGTTTTAGAAACCGGTTCGATTATTGGTGGAGTGAGCGCAGGAATTTTAGAAGTCTTTGGACACATAGAAGGTGAAATCCATGCAGATACAATCAAAATAGGAAAAACTGCAATCATAAAAGGGGATGTCTTCTTTAGAGAAAATTTAAAAATCGAAGAAGGTGCCGATGTAGATGGATATATAAAGAGAATGGCAGCCACCACTTCTTCTGTAGCTCCCAAAGAGTCAATCAAAAAATCTGATTCTGAAAATCAAAATTTAAACTTAGATAATAAACAAGAAGCTAAAAAAGAAAAAAAAGCGGTTAATCAAAACTAATCAAAAATTAATAACTAAACTCAAGTTATTAAGGTATCCAATTCAATTTATTTAATAGATTAAGTACCATCAATCCATTAATTATTATTCACTGTAATCATAATGAAACAGAATAATCCAAAAGCATATTTTTTTTTAATTCTTTGTACTTTATTTTGGTCTGGTAATTTCATCGTAGGTAAAATAGCTACTTTTTATTCGATACCACCTTTTACTTTAAATTTTTATAGATGGTTTATCGGTTTTATCTTGTTAGCGCCATTTACAATTAAAGAAGTTTTAAAAAATAAAAAAATAATTAAAAAAAATTTTAAAGTCTTATTAATAATGGGTTTTACTAGTATTAGTATATTCAACTCCGTTGTTTATTATTCATTAAATCTAACCCAAGTCTTAAATGGAGTGTTAATGATTTCCACTATCCCTGTTCTTATTATTTTAATTGCAAGAGTATTTAGAACAGAAAAAATAAAACCTATTCAGTATATGGGTGTTCTTATTTCTTTCATAGGAGTCTCAGTAATTATAACTAAAATGGAATTAGAACGTTTAATTCAATTGCAATTTAACAAAGGTGATCTTTGGATGTTGGTAGCTATGTTATCGTGGGCCGTATATTCTATTATGATTAAAAGAAATAAAATTAATTTAAAACCATTTGTATTTTTAGAAACAATCATTCTTTTAGGATTAATATTTTTATTACCAATGTATTTATATGAAATAGTTAATCATAAAATTCTTCATCTAAATGTTCCAGTGATCTTAACTATTAGTTATGTGGTTGTCTTTGCAGGAATAGGCGCATATTTTTTCTGGAACGAGGCAGTTCAAATTATTGGAGCTGCAAAAGCTGGGGTTTTTTTACACCTCATGCCAGTGTTTAGTTCGTTGATGGCTATATTTATATTAAAAGAAAAATTTGCTAACTTTCATATTGTAGGTATTGCATTTATAGTGGTTGGTATTATTTTATCTTCTAAAAAATTATCTTAATGTTTTTAAATAAGAAATTAGAACAAAGAAAAAATGATATCAAAATTGGTATTATTGGATGTGGAAAATTTATTTCCATGTTTTTGTCTCAATATAATCAACTTCAGAAAATTAAAATTGATAGTATTGTAGATTTAAATATTTCACGCGCTCAACAAAACTGTTTAAAAAGTGGTGTTTTAAAAAAAACTGTAGAACAAATAAATTTTACAAATTCATTAGATGAGATTCTGACTAGGGATATTGAAGTTTTTATAGAAGCAACCGGAAATCCAATTATTGGTACTATTCACGCTAGTAAAATAATAAAAAATAAAAAACATGTAATTATGGTCAATGTGGAAGCTGATGTAGTTTGTGGAAAATATTTGTCAGATTTAGCTGAAAAAAATGGGGTAATTTATTCTATGGCATACGGCGATCAGCCATCGCTTATTTTAGAACAAATCGAATGGGCAAGAATTAATGGTTTTTCAGTAACTTGCGCTGGAAAAGGAACTAAATATCACCCTTCTTTTGAATACTCTACGCCTGATACGGTTTGGACTCACTACGGTCTTAGCAAAGAAAAAGCTGAAAATGAGTCTGGTATGAATCCTAAAATGTTCAACTCATTTACTTGTGGTGACAAAAGCGCCATTGAGATGGCAGCCGTTGCAAATGCTGCAAATTTAAAATGTCCTAGTAAAGGTTTAACTTTTCCTCCAATCGGAGTTTATGATATTGCAAAAAAAATGATCCCAAAATCACAAGGTGGTTTAATTGATTATGAAGGGCAAGTTGAGGTTATTTCCAGTATTGATAGAGAAAAAAAAGATGTTCCAAATGATCTTAGATGGGGTGTTTATATAGTGATTAAAGCTCAAAACGAATATGTGAAAAATTGTTTTAAAGACTATGGAATGGTTACAGATAAATCTGGAAACTATTCTGCAATATGGAGACCTTATCACTACATAGGATTAGAACTTGCGCAATCGGTTTATTCCATTGCTCTAGATAATAAAGCAACAGGATATACAAAATATTATAATGCTGATGTTGCTTGTTATGCAAAAAAAGATTTAACAGTTGGAGAAACTTTAGATGGGGAAGGTGGTTTTTGCGCTAGAGGAAGACTAATTACTTCCCAACAATCTAAAAAAGAAAAAATACTACCACTTGGATTATCAGATGGGGCTATTATAAAAAAAAATTTAAAAAAAGATGAAATAATTACTTTAAATGATGTAGAACTTAATATTCCTAACGAAGTGTTAAAAGCAAGAGATTATCAATATAATTTAGTTTAAAAAGTAAAGTTTATTTTTTCTATCCTAATTTTCCTAAAAAAGGAAATATATCTAAAATAAAAAATCCTATAACTTGAAGTTTTCCAGTTATGATTAATACTCCGGTTACAAGTAATACATAACCACTTGCTTTCAAAATAGTAACCGTGTGGACTCTTGTGAATTTAGAGAAAATTAAAAATTTTGTAAAATAAACTCCTGCTAAAATAAATGGAATAGAAAGACCAAGAGAATAAATAGCTAGCAAAACCACACCTTTAAAAACAGTTGTTTCTAAAGATGCAAGTGCTAACACAGATCCTAAAATTGGTCCTATACAAGGAGACCAACCAAAACCAAAACCAATACCTACCAAGAGCGGAAAATAAGTTTTGTTAGTTTGTTGGTGAAAATGATATTTTAAATCTTGGCTTAGCAATCTTAGTTGCAATAAGCCGATCATATTTAAGCTAAAGAAAATAATAATAAATCCTACAATGTAAGTGAAAACTTTTGAATATTTTAAAATAAAACTACCAATTATAGTAGCGGTTGCACCTAGAGAAATAAAAACTATCGAAAATCCCAAAGTAAACAAAATAGTATTTTTTAAAATAATTTTTTGACTCTCTTTATTTAAATTTTCAAAAGTAGTTCCGCATATAAAAGATATAAAACCAGGAACTAAAGGAAGAACACATGGTGTTATAAAACTTATAATCCCGGCAAAGAATGATAAAAAATACAAAGTCATTTTTTAATACCTAATAAATTATCAAGCTTATTTTCTCTATCAAGTTGATGAATATAATCACAATCACCAATATGGTTATCATCCGCAAATATTTGAGGGACAGTTCTGGCACCTTTTGATTTTTTTATCATTTCATCTTGATGTTCTGGATGTTCCATCAAATTTATTTCTTCAAATACAACATTTTTCTTTTTTAGTAATTCTTTTGCTTTAATGCAGTATGGACAGTAAGTAGTTGTATATATTTTTATTTTTTTCATTTTTTTAATTATTAAAAGTACATCTAAATCCTATGTATATCACATAAAAATCTGACGGTTTATATTGTGCACCATCCACTGTAGTTTTACTTGCCCCATACCACCAAGATGCACCAGCTGTAAGTGACTCTCCTCCGTTTTTATCACTATTCCACTCCCAAACATTTCCTCCCATAGCAACTAATCCATTTATGCCTTCAGGTAATTTTGTAACATCTATATGCTTATTAAAATTTAAAAGTCCTTGAGAATTCATTTCTTCTGCTTTGTCTCCACTAGGGTAGGTATAAGTTTTATTTTTTTTAAATTTTTTTGACTCTAATAATTGTGTGTATGCTGCCAATTTCCATTCTTTAAAAGAAGGAAGTTTTCCACCTATAGATTTACAATAATTTTCAGCTTCAAACCTATTAATGTGAACCGCAGGTTCAAGAATAGAATCTGGCAATTTTCCATAAGGTTTTCTAAAATTCCAACCAGATCTTTTTACCCAGCCAGCACCCCATTCGTATCCGCCACCATTTTTTTCTGCTAAAGTTTTTATTTTATTTTTTTCTGCATATTCTGAAAATTCTTTAATTGTAATTTCATATTTATTTATGGAAAATGAACCAAGATTAATTTTAGTATTTTCAAACGAAAATAAAGGTGTGGATAATAAAAGATAAATCAATAGTAATTTAATTAACGTTTTCATAAATACCAGTTGGATTACGTATATGTCTAATTTTCAAAGTGTCAAAAAATTTATGTCTACGTTTGGCCAAGAAGTTAAAAGCAAAGCTGCTTTTCCAGATCAAAAAATTCAAGAACTTAGAATTGCTCTTATTGATGAGGAATTAAAAGAGCTGAAAGATGCAATTAATAGTCAAAATATAAAAGAAGTTGCAGATGCTTTAACAGATATTTTATATGTAACCTATGGTGCAGGACATGCTTTTGGAATAGATTTAGATAAATGTTTTGAAGAAGTTCAAAGATCTAACATGAGTAAACTGGGAAAAGATGGAAAACCTATATATAATGACAAAGGAAAAGTGATGAAGGGGCCAGATTTTTTTGAACCCAATTTAAAACAATTTATAGAATGAAAGAATACAAAATAGCAGCTATTGCAGGAGACGGAATAGGGAAAGAAGTTGTTCCAGAAGGAATTAAAGTATTAAGAGAAGTTGCAAAACAACATCAGTTCAAAATTACTTTTGATGAATTTGATTTTGCATCCTGTGATTATTATGAAAAGCATGGAAAAATGCTCCCTGATGATTGGAAAAATCAAATAGGAGAACATGATGCAATCTTTTTTGGTGCGGTAGGTGATCCAAGTAAACTTCCAGACCATATTTCTTTGTGGGGATCTTTGTTAAAATTTAGAAGAGATTTTGATCAATACGTAAACTTAAGACCTGTAAAACTTATGCCAGGAGTTCCTTGTCCTTTAGCAAATAAAAAACCAGGTGATATTGATATGTTAATTGTAAGAGAAAACACCGAGGGAGAATATTCCTCTGTAGGCGGAAGAATGTATCCAGGCACAGACAGAGAAATTGCTGTTCAAGAAACGGTTATGTCAAGAATTGGAGTAGATAGAGTTCAAAAGTTTGCTTTTGAACTAGCAAAAACCAGAAAAAGAAAAAAACTTACGAGCGCTACTAAATCTAACGGTATTTCAATTACCATGCCTTTTTGGGATGAAAGATTTGAAGAAAATAAAAAAAAATACCCTGATATTCAAACGGACCAATATCATATAGATATTTTAACCGCTCGTTTTGTTTTGACACCTGAGTGGTTTGACGTTGTGGTAGCATCAAATTTATTTGGAGATATTTTATCTGATTTAGGTCCAGCTTGTACTGGCACAATAGGAATTGCTCCATCTGGAAATATTAATCCCGAAAATAAATTTCCCTCTTTGTTTGAACCTGTTCATGGATCAGCACCTGATATTGCTGGAAAGGGAATTGCCAATCCGGTAGGTCAGATTTGGTCAGGAGCCATGATGTTGGAATATTTAGGAGAGAAAGAGGCTGCAGATAGAATAGTAAAATCTATAGAAAAAACTTTATCCGATAAAAAATATAGAACCAAGGATCTTCATGGCGATAGTAATACTATTCAATGTGGGGATGCAATTTTAAAAAATTTGTAATTTCAGTGGGGCGTTCTGTTACCCGGTGCCCCTGACCGTGCTTATTTAATTAACTAAGTTAATTAAGCAGCAAGAGCAAATTTATCATTTGCATTTATAATTTAGCCCATTACGGCGGAACCATACCGAGTAAAAGAAAAGCCTTTAGACATCCGTCGAATCTATTTCACCCCCATGAGTTGTATTTTGGTGGAGGTGCAGGGTACCGCCCCCTGGTCCGAAATGTTTATTACGAATTTCGTTTATCACCATAGTTGGAAAACCAACAC
>JAYQRG010000024.1:0-12336 GCA_038146245.1 Candidatus Pelagibacteraceae bacterium
CTTCAGATATCTGGTTATTTGATCAAATTACATTTTAAAGTTGAGGAAAATTTCGATTTTGCATTCCAGCAAAAACACAATTGAAACAAGATCGCCACATACATCGCGCCTTGCTAACTTTAACAAAGGAACAAACATGAAAAAACTATTAATCGCTTTAATGGCGTTAGTTTTCTCAACTAATGTATTCGCAGCTGAAATCAGCAAAGCAGACTACATTAAAGAAGCAGTTGCTGGTGGTATGTCTCAAGACGAAGCTACAGCAAAATTTGATTCTTTAGATAAAAATAAAGACGGTAAATTATCAGACGAAGAACAAAAATCTGAGTAATTTATAATATTATCTGCGGGAGATTTCCTTCCCTCCCGCAGAAAAAATCACTTAATCATTTAAACCTCTAAAAATTCTGATAAAGCATGAATTTTCATGTCGAATACCTTTTTGCTTATTGCAGCACTTTTATGCTGGTCTCCCACTTGGTATGTCATCAAGTTTCAATTAGGCTATGTCGATCCCATTATCTCTGTTTTTTATAGATTCTTTTTTGCATCACTCATTATCTTTGCATTTTTAATTTTTCAGAAAAGAAATCTTACCTTTTCAATGAAACATCATCTTTGGTTTATCGTTTTAGGAGTAACTTTATATTCGTTAAACTATGTATTTTTTTATAACGCAAATACTTATTTAATTAGCGCTTTTCCAGCGGTTGTCTTTTCTACTTTGGTGATCATGAATATTGTAGGAGAGCGAATTTGTTTTAAAAAGAAAATTACCTTGGAAACGGGTCTTGGAGCTATCCTTGGCGTGTTAGGTGTGATGATTATTTTTAAAGAAGAAATTTTTATATTTGACTGGAAAGATGAAACTCATATTGGAATTATTTTAGCTTTTATTGCAACCTTTTGGGCATCCACAGGCAATATGATTCATCAGCGAAATACCAAGGCAAAATTTCCGGTAATGGAATCCACCGCTTACGGCATGATGTATGGAGCAATCTCCACTCTTCTCATAGCAAAAATTTCAGGAATTGAAGTGCTTTATGAATACACCTGGAGTTATACTTTAGCTCTTGCCTATCTTTCCATTATTGGAACTGTGTTTGGTTTTTATTTTTATTTAAAACTTTTAGATAATGTTGGAAGCGGAAAGGCAGGGTACATCGGAGTAATTATGCCAGTCACCGCCCTTTTAATTTCTACTATTTTTGAAAATTTGGAATGGAAAAGTAATTTAATTATTGGTCTTCCTATTCTTCTTATAGGAGCAATATTAATCTTAAGACAAAAAAAAACAGTAACTCCTATCGCCTAAAAAACTTATTTAACAACCACCAAGAGACGTCCAATTGTGCTTATCTTCGTATCTTTCTATTTCACTTTTATAAGGAGGTGCAAACGCACATCGGATGACGATGCAAATAAGTAGGCCTATCAAATAGTAGGTCATGAAAAAAAATAACACGTTTTCATAGAAAGATCTAATTTTTTTTAAGTATTTTTTTTAAAATAGGGTTATTCTTAAACATTATGTTTTTTGCAAATACGGTTCTGTTTCTCATACTGGTTGCAGCACTTTTAATTGCACTTGGCATGTATCATGTGCTGACGGAGCTACGCTGGCAAAATAAAAAAGATAAAAAAAATACTTCTAAATGGTACGCTACGACTAAAACTTTTATTCTTCATTTTTTTCTTATCTTTATATTGGTAAGTTTTCTTGTTCCGTTTATGCTATGGTTTGTAAGAAGCTTTCACCCTTAATTTTTAATGAATTTTCAAAAACTTAAAAAGTATTTTTCTAATTTACTCATTATTTTTATTATTCTAGTTACTCTACTGATCGGAAAGTATTTAGGACAATTTATACTGTATTAGTTTTTTGGTAGCAGACTAAATTCTAAGTAATTTTCATCAAAAATATTATTTGCAAGTGCGATCAAATCCTTTTTTTTAATTTCTCCTATGATTTTATGGAGCTGATTAATTTTTTCGATATCTTCAGACTCGACCGTATAATTCACAAGCGCTCTTCTCCAGAAACGATTTCTTTCATAATTGTTTTTATAAAATAATATTTTTCGTTTCATTTCATCTTTAAAGTATTTATCCTCTAATTTTCCTGTTTTTAGCTCCGCGATTACTTCGTTAATTTTTTCATAAATCAATTCAATATTTTTTGGATCACAATTAAAATAAATTCCGATAGAAAATTCTTCCCTAGGGTATTTGGTAACTCTAAAATTGATTGCTTGAATAGAATAAACGTAATTATATTTTTCTCTAATGATATCTCTTAATCTTTTATTTAAAATATCCGTGAGTAGATAAATTTTTAAGCGTTCCTTAATATGATATGAAAAACTAGAAGAGTAATATCTTCTTCCGGTTGCTTGATTTTCTCTATTTTCTCTAAACTCTTCTTTATAGTAATTATCTCTTACTCTTATTCCATGATCGATATAACTATCGTTTCGTTTGATCGTAGGAAGGTTTCCTAAATAAATTTCACAAAACTGAATCATTTCTTTCATGTCGAAATCTCCCGTGAATACAAAAACAAAATCGTTAGCACTTCCAAAGCGATCTAAATAAAAATCAATACTATCTTTCATTTGAATGGAACTAACACTTTCTAGATTTAAACTTTTGGCTCTAGGATGCGTATTAAAATAAGCTTCTCGTACCCTTCGGTTAAATACAATGTCTGGATCTAAATCTTCGTTCTTTAAAGAATCGAGTAGTGAATTTTTAGCTAATGCAAAAGCTTTTTCATCGAATTGCACTTTGGTAAAATGAAGATAAATCATTTCAAACATTTGTTTTAAGTAGGGTTTAAAGGCATGTCCTTCTAATCCTTCTTCATAATCCGAAAAGGTTGGATACACTTCTACAAATTTAGAAGGATAGACGTTTCGAATTTCGTCCCTAGTAAAATTTCCAAGTCCACTTTTTGCAATCAATGTAGAAGTAAATTTTGCAGCTGGAATTTTTTTATCATCTAGCACCCTTGAAAATCCTCCCATACTTAAAGCGCTAAGTTGAATTTGATCTATCTCAAGTTTGGAAGGACGAAGTAAAACTTTAACCCCGTTTTCAAAGTAAATCTCTGTTGTTGCAATATCTTTATATTCTTTTTGATACACTAAAGGTTTTGGAGCTAGCGTTTTGCTTACTAATGCTTCTTTTTTGTAAGGAACCACATAGGGAGGAATAGCTTGTTTAAACAGGTTATTTTCCATATTTTCATATTGTTGCTTGGTAATCATTTTGTTTTTATTTTTATCGTTGGTGACCAATAAAATAATTCTATTTTCTTGATTTCGATATTTTCGGAAAGCATCATTGATATTTTCAGCTTGAATTTGAGGAAGCAATTTTTTTACTAATGCATACTCATATTCTATACCGCTAATCATTTCTCCTTCGGTAAAATGTCCTTCTAGTTCAGGAAGATAAGACAAAGACTCCTCGGTAGATTTCATTTGCAAATGTTGCAGCATGTTGGTTTCAAACTCTTGTTTAGCTAAATCAATTTCTACTAATTCAAATCCGTAACGAAATACTCTTTCCATTTCTAAATTTAATCTCTCCATAGCAGTCTGCATTTGGTTTTCTCTTAAGTTTGCGCTTATAAAATAAAGGTCTGCTTTGGGAGATAAGGTATTAAAACCAAGATACGAATTATAAAAAGGAACGTCCTTTAAACTTCGAAGTCTTTTATTAAAAATAATTTGTGCCAGTCGGTCGGTGATATAAGCCTGGTAGCTAGTAACATTATTTACCACTAACCGAGGATGTCTTTGAATGATTCCAAAACTAGTGACTAATTCTTCTGGATCGGTGATCACAGAAAAATTAGTATCTAGATAACGAGGAATATTTTTATCAGCAAGCATAACCTGATCTTTACGTTTTGGAATGCGGTTAAAATATTTTTCGATCCACTTTTTTATTTCTTTAGAGTGAATATCGCCCACCACCATTACCGCCATTAAATCTGGACGATAGAAATCTTGATAATACTCTATAGCAACTTCGGGCTTAAAATTTCTTATCACCTCAAGATCCCCAATAGGGTCTCTTTTTTGGTACATGGATCCTTTATAAAAAATATTCTGTTTTTTTTTAGAAATTCTTTTATCCACTCCTAAATCTTGCCGGTATTCTTCTTCAATAATTTTTCTTTCATCTTCAAAATCTTTAGGATTTAGTTCTAAGTATCCAGCAATCTCAGATAAAATATAAATACCAGTTTCTACAGCTCCAGTTTGTGAAACTGGAATAGAAAATTTATAGACAGTTTCATCAAATCCGGTGTGAGCATTATAATCTGCACCTAAGGACAAACCAATGGAGCTAAAATATTCTTCTATTTTATTTTTAGGAAAATTTTTTGAACCTTGAAAAGCCATATGTTCAATCATATGAGCAAGTCCTCTTTGATCTTCTCTTTCATTTAAAGAACCTGTTTTTATAAAAAGCTGGATATACACTTTATCCTTAGGGTTTTTATTTTCTCTGATGTAATACGTTAAACCGTTATGAAGTTTTCCATAGGTAATTTTAGGACTAATTGGAAATTCTTCGCTTTGTACAGAAGGGCAAAGAAAAATGAAAAGGATTAAAAACTTAAAAATTTTCATTAATTAAAATTTAACATTGCTTTGGTTTTACTGCTATGAACTTATAAGTTTAGGGTTGGACATGGTGCACAAATATTCAGCAATTTCTAAGATTCACAACTATAGATATAGCTTGTCTTTTTTTAGCTTTATTTTATTTCTACTTTAAAATTATGAAAGATATTGTCAAAAGACTTATTCGTCAGATTAAAATGAGCGATAAAGAATTAGAATGCATCAAATTTTTTACCGCAACGAATGAAAAAAAAATTGTCTGGCTTTCTATTTTAGATCGTTACTATGATCAAAAACCTATTTCAGTAGAAGAGCTCATCGAACAAGTCGCTCCTCATTTTGCCTCTCGTTCTACAGTTAAAAATATCATAGAGGATGCAGTTTATTTTGGGTATGTAAAAAAAACACAAGATCATGTCGATCGTAGAAAATTTATTCTATCGCCTACCGAAAATCTAATTCAAGAATCAACGAAATGGTCTGAAAAATTCAAAGAAAGTTTTAAAATTATACCTTCTATTTTAGCAGTGCTTTCTCTAGCAGAACCTTTTTTAACTTTATCAGAAATATAAATTTTAAATCGTTTTTTAAAATTTGGCTCTAATTTTTGTAGATAAAAATTATCCTATTTATCTAGAATACTTTGGATAATTTTTTATCACAAACTAAGCAAAAGGTATTTTATGGATCCAGAAACAAAAGCTAATGTTAAGCTAGCCGTATGGTCTTTGATCGTTATAAGTATTGGCCTGGCTTTGATCGTTTACTTCACAAAGTAGTAAAAGATATCTTTTAAAATCAATCCTCATCTTTAAAAAAGATAATAGAAGGGAGCGGCAAACTCCCTTCTTCTATGGAATTTCTTGTTGTGGTGCTAAAGTAGATCTATTAGATTTATTTTAAAAATGTTTGCAAAGACTGTAATGGTAGCATGGACGATTTTAGCAGTTTTTTTATTAGAATTTTTTTTTCCAAAAGAAAAAATTAGTTTTTATAAAAAAAGAAAGAGAATCTTAAAAAATATTTTCTTTTGGTTGATTAATATTGGTATTACCCCAATCCTTATTTTGCCCATTACTCTTTATGCAACTAGCTTACAGTTTCATTCCTTATTCATCATCGAAAATAAAATTTTAGAATTTTTATTTCAATTAATCATCATGGATGCATTTTTATATTTTTGGCACAGAGCGAACCATGAAATTCCTTTTTTATGGAAGTTTCATCATGTGCATCACTTAGATGAAACCTTAGACATAAGCACCGGCGTTAGGTTTCATTTTGGAGAAGTTATTTTAAGTGCTATACTTCGTTGCTTCATCATTCTAGCGTTTAATATTAACTTTGTGAATTTATTAATCATTGAAGGAATTATATTAATGAGCTCTATGTTTCATCATTCCAATATTGCGCTTCCAAAAAGTTTAGAATCATTTTTATCCTACATCATTGTAACTCCTTCGATCCACTGGGTTCATCATCACAAAAAGCGAAAAGATACCGATTCTAACTATGCAACTATTTTTAGTTTTTGGGACCATTTATTTAATTCTAGATCTTTCTTTAAAAGAAAGCTAAAGATGAAAATTGGAGTCGAAGGAGATAAAGAACAAAGCTTAATGCAATTAATCTTAAGACCTTTATACAAATGATAGAAACATTTATTAAATTTTTTACTTTTTATTTCGTAGTTATTGATCCTATTGGATCTTCCACGGTTTTCTTAATGATTACAGAAAAATTCAAAGAAAGAGACAAAGTGAAAATTGCATTATCGGCATCTATTACCGCTGCAGTAGTTTTATTGTTTTTTGCAATACTTGGAAAAAACCTATTAAGTTATTTAGGAATATCTATTGCTGCTTTTACTGTTGCTGGAGGAATTATTTTATTCTTAATTTCCTTAGAAATGCTTTTTGATAAAAGAAGAGTTAGAAGAGAAGAAAATATTAATTTTAAATCAGAAAATATTAGCGTTTTTCCTTTAGGAATTCCTCTTTTGGCAGGGCCAGGAGCTATTACTTCTGTGGTGATTACTGCAAATGATATTGGCTCTGACATTGCAAAACAATTAAGCGATATTTTTGCAATTATTCTGGTCATGATCATGACTTTTATTATTTGGTATTTTTCTTTAAGGTTTAAAAAATACATTAATAAAAAAGCATTAAGTGTCTTTTCTAGAGTGATAGGAATTATTCTTGCAGGACTTAGTATCCAATATATTGTAAACGGAGTGAAACATATCCTCGGATGAAAGATGCTATTCGAACTGCGATTATTTTAATTGCGATATTATTTTCAGTAGGTGCCTACATGAGCCCGCAATTTCCAATGAACGAAAAATTTGGAGTGATTACTTTCATTATTATTGGAACCTGGATTGCACTTTGGGTGGAGAAAAAAAATAGAGATAACGAAGACGATAATAGCTAAAAACCTCAACTAAAAGTTGTTTATTTATTCAATTCTGCTACATAATGTCTATGAATTGAGAATCATTCTCAACAAGGTTGACTTTGAGAATGATTCTTAATAAATGCATTAAACTTAATGAATTTAGCGCTAACACCATTTTTTAGTTCTTTTCTTATTCTTCTTCGAGAAGGATTTGAGGCTATTTTAATTTCACTTCTTATTTTTACTTACCTCGACAAAATGAATGCCAAACACAAAAGACCGGCTGTGTTTTGGGGTTTAGGTCTTGGAGTTTTATTCTCTTTAGTCATCGCATTCTTAATTAAAAAAATTGCAGGCATTACTCACGCTCATAAAGAAATGTTCGAGGGAAGCGTGATGTTGATTGCATCTGGAATGTTAACGTATGTTGCATTCTTTTGTCATTCTGCAAAACAACATGTAGAAGGAAAAGTCGATAAGGCGATTTCCAATGGCAGCTCCTTTGTTCTTTCTTTAACTGTATTTTTTGCAATTTTACGAGAAGGATTTGAAATAGTATTATTCTATGCAGCATTAATTACTTCAGGAGTTCAAAGTTTAGGACCAGTTATATTTGGTGCCATGGCGGGTTTAGTGGCATTAATTATTTCTTATTATGGTTTACACCGAATTACAAAAATTATTCCGATTGGAACTTTCTTTAGAGTATCAAGTGTACTTCTTTTTATACTAGCATTTTATTTTGCGTACCAAGGTGGACATGCAATTATAGAAGGTTTAGAGGAGTTAAAAATAATTTAACTTTATGAGTACCGAGTCCATTAAAACGAACGGTTCAGGAAAATGTCCTGTCATGCATGGAAGCTTGACCAAAGCCGAACAATCTCCAACCGCTTGGTGGCCTAAATCTTTAAACTTAGATATTTTACACCAACACGATACCAAAACGAATCCGCTTCCAGGATATGATTATAAAAAAGAAGTTAAAAAATTAAATTTCAAAGCTTTAAAAAAAGATGTTTTAAAATTAATGACGGACAGCCAAGAATGGTGGCCCGCAGATCTTGGAACTTACTCTGGGCTTTTTGTAAGAATGGCTTGGCACTCTGCAGGAACTTATAGAATTGCAGATGGAAGAGGAGGATCGGGAACTGGAAACCATCGTTTTGCTCCATTAGACTCTTGGCCGGATAATACAAATTTAGATAAAGCAAGAAGATTACTTTGGCCGATTAAAAAAAAATACGGAAATAAACTTTCTTGGGCAGATCTTATGATCTTAGCTGGAACTCTAGCCTATGAACATGCTGGACTTAAAACTTATGGTTTTTCTTTTGGAAGAGTGGATATCTGGCATCCTGAAAAAGATGTTTACTGGGGATCAGAAAAAGAATGGTTACAAGATAAACGTTACAGCGATAAAGGGAATCGTAAGTCTTTAGAAAATCCACTTGCAGCTGTGGTGATGGGATTAATTTATGTAAACCCACAAGGTGTAGATGGAAAACCAGATCCATTAAAAACTGCACATGATGTTAGAGAAACTTTTGCAAGAATGGCAATGAATGATGAAGAAACTTGTGCACTTACCGTTGGGGGACACTCGATTGGTAGAGCGCATGGAAATGGCGATGCTGCAAGACTTGGAGCAGAACCAGCAGGAGCAGAAATTCATGAGCAAGGACTAGGATGGAATCAAAAAAATGGAACTGGAAAATATCAAGTCACCTCTGGATTAGAAGGTGCTTGGACCTCAAACCCTGATAAATGGAATTACGAATATTTAGATTTATTATTAAATTACGAATGGGAACTTAAAAAAAGTCCAGCAGGGGCATACCAGTGGGAACCGATTGGCTTAGAAGAGCACAAAAAACCTAGAGATTTAGAAGATCCAAAGGTTCGTCATAATCCAATGATGACCGATGCGGACATGGCCATGAAAATGGATCCAACCTACAGAAAAATATCTGAAAAGTTTTATAAAAATCCAAAATATTTAGACGATGCCTTTGGTAGAGCTTGGTTTAAATTAACCCATAGAGATTTAGGACCTAAGACGAATTATATTGGACCATGGGCTCCAAAAGAAGATTTAATCTGGCAAGATCCGGTTCCAGCTCTTAAGAAAAAATATAATGTAGAGAAAGTTAAAAAATTAATTGCAGCAAGTAGTCTTACCACTTCAGAATTAATCAATACTGCTTGGGATAGTGCTAGAACCTTTAGAAGAACCGATAAAAGAGGCGGTGCTAATGGTGCTAGAATTAGATTAGCTCCACAAAAAGATTGGCATGGAAACGAACCCAAACGATTAAGTAAAGTTTTAAAAGTTTTAGAAGGGATTGCTAAAAAAACGGGAGCCAGTGTTGCAGATACCATCATCTTAGGTGGAAATGTTGGATTAGAAAAAGCAATTAAAAAAGCAGGATCGAAAGTAAAAGTTCCATTTAGAAGCGGACGAGGGGATGCAAAGCAAGATCAAACCGATATCGAATCCTTTAAAGTGTTAGAGCCCATTCATGATGCATTTAGAAATTATGTAAAACAAGATTATGCAGTCATGCCAGAAGAACTAATGTTAGAGAGAGCATCGCTCATGGGATTATCTGCAAAAGAAATGACTTGTTTAATTGGTGGTATGCGAGTGTTAGGTACAAACTTTGGTGACTCTAAGCATGGGGTCTTTACCGATAAAGTTGGAGCACTCACCAACGATTTCTTCGTTCATCTAACCGATATGAAATATAACTGGAAGCCAACAGGAAAAAATAGCTACGAAATTATCGAGAGAAAAACTAAAAAAGTAAAATTTACTGCAACCCGAGTAGATCTAGTATTAGGATCGAGCTCCGTGCTACGAGCGTATGCAGAAATTTATGCTCAAGATGATAATCAAGAAAAATTTGTAAAAGATTTCGTAGAGGTTTGGACGAAGATCATGAATGCCGATCTTCCAACTTCCCACTAATTAGCTAACGCTTGTAAAAAATTTAATTAAAGCCGCAACGGTTTCTTTTGGTTTTTCTTCTGCAACAAAGTGTTTACAGTTTAAAGCCGTGCCACTTACTTTTTTGGTTGTATATTTTTGCCAAATTTGAATCGGTTTAAATATTCTCCCAATTCTTCCTTTTTTACCCCAAATGACTTGCACAGGAATATTTAATTTTTTCTTAAGATCTTTTCTGTCGTGTTCTAGATCAATACTAGCACCCGCTCGATAATCCTCACAGCTTGCATGAATACGTTTATATTGTCTAAAAGGTTTTAGGTACTTTTGTTCTATATTTTTAAAATTAAAACCCCCAGACCATTTATAAAAACAATTTCTTGCCCAAAAATCTGAATCTTTTGAAATAAACTTTTCTGGTACTGGACTTGGTTGAATTAAAAAAAACCAATGAAAATAGTTGGTTGCAAAATTTTGGTCGGTGGCTCCATACATTTCTAAAGTAGGACAAATATCTAACACCGATAACGCTATCACTTTATCTCTAAAATCTCTTGCTAAACGGTGAGCCACTCGTCCTCCTCTGTCATGACCTGCAACAAAGAATCTGTCGTAACCAAAGTGCTCTACGACTTCGATCACATCCTTTGCCATTTCTCTTTTGGAATAATTTTTGTGCTCTTTATCTCCTTTTAAAACAAAGCTTTCTCCATAACCTCGAAGATCTGGAATGATAACGGTAAAGTGATTGCTTAATTCATCTGCAATTTTGTACCACATCCAATGATTTTGCGGATACCCATGGAGAAGTACTAAAGGCAAACCCACGCCTCCAAATCTACAGAAGATTTTACCTTTTTTAGTTGGAACAAACTCTTTTCTAAAATTTTTAAACATCCATGCCTCTATACTATCTTAAGGGAATGTATGGAAACAAGTAAATGAATAACTATTCGATTTTTATATTTTTTTATCCATAGGTGAGATAAATAAAATTTTCAAAAAGGACTGATTTGGATCATTTATTATTTATCTTTGTTATCTCTGGAGCTTTAGCTCATGTTTACTGGAATATTTTATTAAAGCAGTCCAAAGATAAAATTACTTTTTCTAGATGGTTCACCTTATCTGCAAGTATTCTTCTAGTACCTTTACTTTTTGTTCTAGATCCACTTCCAAAAGAAGCATGGCCTTTTTTTATAACCACCGTCATCATTCACGTCTTTTACAAAATTTTTCTTTGCAAAGTCTATGATCACTCCGGACTTTCCTACGGTTATCCTATTGCAAGAGGAGCACCTTCTTTAATTTTACTATTTTTAACTCCGTTTTATTTAAACGATAGTCATTCAGGATTAGAGCAAATATCGATTTTACTCATTGCTTCTGGAATTTTACTTCTTATTTTCTCGGATGGAAAATTTAAGAAAATTAACGTTAAAGGCCTCATCAATTCCTTTATCGTTGCTGGAATTATCGTTTTATATTCTCTAAATGATGCCAAGGGCGCTAGATTATCAAACGCCTTTATTTATCTATTTTATTATTTCATGGTGGATGGCTTTGTATTTAACTTGGTTTCTTATTTTGTTTTTAAAAAATCAAAATTAGAACTTAGTTTTTTTAAAAAACATTATTTCAAAATCGTCACCTCTGGAATGGCTAGTGTTTATTCTTATCTTACAGCCGTCTATGGTTTTACCGTTGGAAAAGTTGCGGTGATTGCCGCACTAAGAGAATCTAGTATTTTATTTGCATCTATTTATGGAATTTATTTTCTAAAAGAAAAAGGTGGCTTTCTAAGATTATTCTCTGCCTTCCTCATTGTCTTTGGATGTATTCTCGTTAAGATATTTGGTTAATCTTTATTTATTTTTTCTGCTAAAGTTTTAGCGTTCAGCCAAGCATCTTCTGCTTTCTTACCTGAAATCCAATCTCCAGTAATTCCAAGATTGATTTCATCATTCCAGTAAATATCATTCACATAAGCATCTTCTTTAAAAGCATAAAGCCAACCATGAAGATCACAGTGGGTAACATCACGAAAAGTTAATTTAGCAAAATCTAAAAATTCTTTTAATATCTCTCCCATCATTTTAGCTTTATCGGTTTTGTATCGTTGATAGTTTTGTTTTGCATAGTCAACATTGGTTTGAATGGTAACTAGTGTGAAATCATTATTATTTACTTCTCTTTTTTTAGAAGTTTCATTTGCAATCCAAGCAAGTACCGGATGATTTTTAATAAAGCATCCAGCATAGGGAAGAAAATGTTTTTTATTAATGGCTACCATTAAAGTAAAAGAAGGGGACATCGAAGCTGGTGCTTTTAAAAATTCAATTT
>JAYQRG010000025.1:0-12299 GCA_038146245.1 Candidatus Pelagibacteraceae bacterium
TATCAAAAAGGTTGTAATAAAAGATTGCAATAAAAATAATTTATTTGGTATATTAGCTTAATATTGTCTAAAAACTTGTTTCAAATTATTGAGAATAATGAAGAAGCTACCAGCCTTTATATTAACAATAATGATGCTTTAAATTCTATTTTAGGTCCAAACGATATTTTTATTAATTTATTAGAACAGCTATCTAAAACAAAAATTAACATTAGAGGAAACTTAGTCACGATCAAAGGATCTAACGATAATTCAAAAATTGTAATTAGTTCTATTTATAACATGCTTAGAAAAGCACAGGAAAAAAATTTAGAAGAAGAAGATATAAAATCTATTTTTTATTTTGAAAATAAAAACGAAGATAGTTCATCACAAGGCGAAATCATCATTAAAACGCCAAAAAAAAATATTTTTGCCAGAACTGAAAAACAAAAAAAATATCTTAATTATTTAAATTCAAAAAACATTGTTATTTCTATAGGACCCGCTGGTACTGGAAAAACTTTTTTAGCGGTAGCTGTTGCGGTTAGCAAATTAATAAACGGTGAAGTAAACAAGATAATTTTGTCTAGACCAGCTGTAGAAGCAGGCGAAAACCTTGGTTTTTTACCTGGGGACTTAAAGGATAAAATTGATCCATATCTTATTCCGCTCTATGACTCTTTGTATGAGCTACTCGGTTATGAAAAGGTTCAAAAAAGAATTGAAGAGGGAATTGTAGAAATCGCACCATTAGCTTTTATGCGTGGTAGGACACTTAAAGATTCTTTTGTAATTTTAGATGAAGCTCAAAATGCAACAGAAACTCAAATTAAAATGTTTTTAACTAGGCTAGGTAAAAATACTACAATGGTCGTAAATGGAGATCCTAGCCAAATAGATCTTCCACCATCAAAATCATCTGGACTTCTAAAAAGTATTGATATTCTCCAATCGATTAGTGAAATCAAAGTAGTAAAATTTGATTCTAGCGATGTTCAAAGACACCCACTAGTAACTAAAATTATTGATGCTTTTAAGAAAAATCAATAATGCATAAAATTAATATTCTGGTCGATTCTTTTTTATGGAAAAAAAATTTACTAAGCACAAAAAAAAATATTAAAAATGTTTTAGTTAAAAGTATCAAATCACAAAATTATTTTAAAAATAGAGAAATTGAAATTTCTGTACTTTTAACTAACTCAAAAAAAATGCAAAAACTAAATCATGAATTTAGAAAAATTAAAAAAGATACAGATATTTTATCTTTTCCATCAATTCAAAAAAATAAAATATTAAAACAGGTAAAAGAAAAAAAAATTTATCTAGGAGATTTAGCTATTTCATATAATTACATTAAAAAAAAGGGAGTTATTTTTCAGGATTATTTAAATAAAATATTAATCCATGGTTTTTTGCATTTAATTGGTCATAAACATGACACTGAGCCATCCTATTTTCGAATGGAAAACCAACATAAAAAAATATTTAAAAATTTATGACTAACAATAACCATTCATTTTCACAAAAAATTTTAAAAAAAATAAAATCTCTAACAACAAAACAAGATGTTCGGGAAAGCATTCAAGAAGCTATAAGAGAAAAATCAGAGGATGGACAAAGCTCTTATGGTTTTTCAAAAAAAGAAAAATATATACTAGAGAATATTCTAAGCATTAATCAGTTAAGAATCAAAGATGTAATGATCCCACGCGCTTCAATTGTATCAGTTTCAATTGAGACTAACCTAAATGATTTATTAAACCTTCTTAATAAAGATTCTCATTCAAGAATACCTGTGTACCGAAAGGACCTGGATAACGTTCTTGGCATGGTACACATTAAAGATATTCTAAAATTTTTTTATAAAAAAGAAGAAACTTTTTCTATAAGTTCTATTTTAAGAAATGTTTTATATGTTCCTCCATCCATGCCGTTATTAAATTTATTACTTAAAATGCAATCCACCAGACTTCATATGGCCATGGTCATAGATGAGCATGGAGGAACAGACGGATTAGTTACTATTGAGGATATTGTTGAAGAAATCGTAGGAGAAATAGATGATGAACACGATAAATTGGAACAAAAAAGTTTTACAAAAATCAATGAAAATACTTTTGAAGTAACAGCTGATATTACGTTAGAAAAATTAAAATCTATGACTAATTTAAATCTGCCAAATGAAAACGATGTAGATACATTAGGAGGATTTTTATTTACCCTGATAAATCGCATACCTAGTATAGGTGAAGTCATTGCTTACCAAAATAATATTAAATTTGAAATTATGGAAGCAAATCCAAGAAAAATTAAAAAAGTTAAAATTTATAAAAGTTCTTAGATTTTTGTGACTGGCATTATAAATTCAAGAATAATATTTTTAATTTATTTTTTCTCTGGAGCCATCTTAAGTTTTTCATTACCACCTTATAATTATACGTTTTTGTGTTTTTTAATTTTTCCACTTATTATTTTTTTAATAAAAAAATCTTTTTTTTTAAATTATTCCTTTTTTTTTAGTGGTTTACTATTTGGTTTTGGTTATTTTTTATTTTCTTTGTATTGGATTAGCTATTCACTTAATTTTGATCCAAATTTATTTTTCCTCAAACCTTTTGCAATTATATGCATACCATTATTATTAAGTATTTTTTATGGTTTTGGTTTTTTCTGTTTAAAAAAAATCTATTCCAATAACTTTTTATTTATAATCAACTTTTCACTTATTTTATCTATTGTAGAATATGTGAGAGGAAAAATATTTTATCCATTTCCATGGAATTTAATTGTCTACACATGGAGTGATAAAATTTATATTTTGCAATTACTAAGTTTATTTGGGTCTTACGGACTAAACTTATTATCTATTTTTATATTTTCATTAGGTAGTATTTTTATTTTAAATAAAGATTTATTTCGAAAAAAAATTATTTATTATTTTGTTAGTATTATTTTTTTAACTTTATTAACTTATTATTATGCCAATCATAAATTTTCTCAAAATTTTGTAAAAAAAAGTAATTATGAAATTGTTTCTATACAGTCAGATAAAAATATTAGTGAAATTTATTCAAACCCCAAAGAATATATTAAGCATTTAATAAAATTAAGCGATCCAATAAACCGCAAAACTCATACAATTTTTGTATGGCCAGAAGGGGTATACTCTATATCTGAGGGTAATTTTATTCGTAATGAATTTTCTAAATCTTTTAAAAAGAATCAATTTATTATTTTGGGCTCTACTACTTCTATAGATAATAGAATTTATAATACGTTACAGGTTTTTAATTTTAAGGGTGAAATGATCTCTATATATAAAAAAAATAAACTTGTACCATTTGGAGAGTTCATTCCTTTTGAAAATACGTTAAAAAAGTTTGATTTAAAAAAAATAACCCAAGGATACTCATCTTTTTCTGCAAGTGATGAAAGACAGATCGTAAATATTAATAATATCAATGTTTTACCGCTTATATGTTACGAAATTATATTTTCAGGCGAGATAAATTTATCTAAAAAAGATTATGATCTAATTATTAATATTTCAGAGGATGGATGGTTTAATAAATCAATTGGAACCTATCAGCATTATATTCATTCACAATTCAGAGCAGTAGAGGAAGGAAAGCAAGTTGTTCGATCAGCTAATCAGGGAATAGGTGCGATTATAGATCCAAATGGAAAAGTTCTTTCAAAGTCTGATGGTTTCAATGAAAATGTTTTGATTTCAAGCATTTTTTTATCATCAAAGAGAACATTGTTTGGCAAATTTGGAAATTCAATTTTTTATTTACTAGTATTAATTTTTTTAATATCTGAGATTATTATTTACTTTATTAAGAAAACAAAAAAAGAATGAAGGATTATATCTTTACAAGCGAATCTGTATCTGAAGGTCACCCAGATAAAGTCTGCGATATTATCTCTGATACTGTTTTAGATTTATATTTGAGTAACTTTGGAGAAAGCAGAGTTGCTTGTGAAACGTTAGCTACTACTAATAAAGTAGTTATATCAGGCGAAGTTCGTGGGCCAGAAATAGATCATGACGAAATAGAAAAAAAAATAAGAAATCAAATTAAAGAAATAGGCTATGAGCAAGATGGTTTCCACCATGAAAAATTAGAATTTTTTAATTATTTACATGAACAGTCAAGTGATATTGCTCAAGGTGTAGATTCATCTGGAAACGAAAAAGACGAAGGTGCTGGAGACCAGGGAATTATGTTTGGTTATGCATCTAATGAAACAAAGGAACTAATGCCAGCAACGCTAGTATATTCGCATCGTATACTAGAAACACTAGCCCAAGCTAGAAAATCTAAGAAAGAAAAAAACTTAGGTCCAGATTCTAAAAGTCAGGTATCCTTAATTTATAAAAATAATATCCCTGTAGGAGTTTCATCCATTGTTGTTTCAACTCAACACGATGAAAGTTTAAGTCAAAATGATGTAAAAGATATTGTTACGCCCTATGTATTGAAATCAATTCCTAGCGGGTGGAAAATTCCTGAAGATTCATTTTATGTTAATCCAACCGGTAGGTTTGTGATTGGTGGACCAGATGGAGATACAGGTCTTACAGGTAGAAAAATCATAGTTGATACTTATGGTGGAGCATGTCCTCATGGCGGAGGGGCTTTTTCAGGTAAAGATCCTACTAAAGTAGATAGATCTGCAGCTTATGTTTCTAGATATCTTGCTAAAAATATTGTTGCAGCCGGTTTATCGGAAAAATGTTTAATACAACTTTCTTATGCAATTGGTGTTTCTAAACCTTTATCCATTTATATAAATTTATTTAATGGGGATCAAAAACTAACCGATAAAATTATAAGCACTATAAAACAAAATATTGATTTAAGTCCTAGGGGAATAAGAGAGTTATTAAAACTAAACAAACCTATTTATAAAAAAACAGCTGCCTACGGACATTTTGGACGGGAACCTTCAAGCGATGGTCATTTTAGTTGGGAAAAAACAGATTTGGTTAATCTTTTTAAAAAAATTTAAATGCAAAAAAAGTTGTTTTTTGGAAGACAGACTTCAAGAAAATTATCAGCAGTAAAAAAAAAAATCTAAAAATTCACTTAAGTCAGTTTAAAATTAAAGATTCAATTTTTAAAAAAAAGAGAATTGTTTTAGAAATAGGTTTTGGAATGGGAGATCATTTAACTTATCTTTCAGAAAATGATAAAACAGGTACTTTTATTGGAATAGAACCATTTATTAATGGTATAGCAAATCTCTTAACTAATTGTTTAGAAAGAAAAATTTCTAATTTGTATATCTATCCTTCGATTTGGCAAAATTTTATTAATGATTTTCCAAACTTTACTTTTAACGAAATATATATTTTATTTCCTGATCCGTGGCCTAAAAAAAAACATGCTAAAAGAAGGTTGGTAACCCAGGAGTTTTTGCAAAATATACTGCGTCATGCAAGAAAAAATTTTAAAATCTATTTTGCTACAGATAATGTTGATTATTTTGATGGAGTTATTGAAGGTATTAAAAGTTTACAAAAAAATCATAAAATCAATTTCAGAATTATTGAAAATTTTAAATATATTAAAACGAAATATCAAGTAAGAGCCGATAAATTAGGATTAAAGTCAAAGTATTTAGTTATTGAAAATCATTAAAAGATATACTAAGACTTGAAAAAAACTGAATGTTAGAATGGGCTTTAGGCCCATTTTTTTTTAGTTAAAGAAAAATGTTAAATAATAGAGCAAATAATATTGAACTAATTAAAGTTGCAGAAGCTGTAGCAGCTGAAAAATCCATTGATAAGGAGTTAGTCCTTCATTCTATGGAAAATGCAATTGAAAAAGCAGCAAGAACAAAATTTGGAAATGAAAATGAAATTTATGTTCTTATAAGCCGAGAAACCGGCAAGGTTGAAGTTGGTAGAAAACTTCTAGTGGTTGAGGAGGTTCAAAACTCTCATTCAGAAATTTCCTTAAAAGATGCAAAAAATATTAATCCTGAATTTAAACTAGGAGATAAAGTAAATGAAGAATTACCCGCGTTTGACTTTGGAAGAATTGCAACACAAACCGCAAGACAGGTTATTTCTTTCGAAATTAGAGATGCTGAAAGAGAGAGACAGTACAATGAATTTAAAGATAAAGTTGGTGAAATACTAAGCGGTATTGTTAAAAGATCAGAATTTGGAAATATCATTGTAGACCTACAAAAGTCAGAAGCTATAATTAAAAGGGAAGAGCTAATCCAAAGGGAAAATCTCAAAAATGGTGATAGGGTTAAAGCTTATTGTTACGAAGTAAAAAGAGAGAATAAAGGTCCCCAAATTTTTTTATCAAGAGCTCATCCACAGTTTTTAGCAAGACTATTTTATCAGGAGGTGCCAGAAATTTATGAAGGCACAATTACCATTAAAGCAGTTGCTAGAGACCCAGGAAGTAGAGCAAAAATCTGTGTTCAATCAAAAGATAGCTCATTAGATCCAGTCGGAGCATGTGTTGGAATGAGAGGAAGCAGAGTTCAGGCTATTGTAAACGAACTTCAAGGGGAAAAAATTGATATCATCAACTGGGTAGATGATATTGCTACACTGATAAAAAGTTCTTTAACTCCTGCAGAGGTTATTAAAGTCATTACTGATCCAGAAAAAAAACGAGCTGAAGTTGTAATTAATGAAAACAATCTAAGCAAAGCGATTGGTAGACGAGGTCAAAATGTTCGTTTGGCATCAAAACTTTTAGATTATGAAATAGATATTATTACCGAATCTGAAGACTCAGAAAAGAGACAAACAGAGTTTAAAGAAAAAACAGCTATACTTACAAAAAATCTAGAGCTAGATACTACCATGGCCCAGCTTTTAACATCTGAAGGTTTCGGAAATATTAGCGATATTGACAAAGCAAGCGTTGAAGATTTTTTAAAAATAGATGGTTTTGATGAAGAAACTGCAAAAGAATTAAAAACAAGAGCAAAAGAGTATTTAGAAGAAGAGGCAAAAGAAATTTCTAATAAAGTAAAAGAACTTGGGATCCAAGAGGATTTAGCTAATCACAAAGGTTTAACTCTTGGAATGCTACTTACTTTAGGAGAAGATAATATTAAAACATTAAAAGATTTCGCAGAACTATCTACAGATGAACTGATTGGTGGATATGATGAAATAAAAGGAAAAAGAGAGAAATTTGACGGAATCTTAGAGGAGTTTAGTATATCAAGAAAAACGGCTGAAGATTTGATTATGCGTGCAAGAAAAAAAGTATTTAATCTTTAGAAGTATGAGGAAATTTGGAAAAAATGGAAAAAGAAAAGAAAACGAAACTTACATTAAAGAACTTCAAAGGTAACATAAAAAAAACTGCGGAATCACCAACAAAAGATAAAACCTCATTTTCAAAACCTAATCCATTTCAGCAAAAAGATAGAGCACCAAGTCAAAAAAGTTTTAAACCATTCGCGCCAAAAATCATTTCTCCAGGACCAGCAGTTACTAAGCAAGAAACAAAAGATTGGGCAAAAAAGAAAATACAAGAAGAGCTTCAAAGAGATTTTAGAGCAAAAAAATCTTTGGATAAAAAAAGAGATACTAAAATTACGATATCCCAGGCACTATCTGATGAAGATGCACTCAATAAACAAAGAAGTTTGGCATCGGTTAAAAGGGCTAGAGAAAAACTTAGTAAAAAAAGTTCTGAATATACTTCAGGTGAAGGTTCAGAATCTGTTAAAGTAAAAAAACAAGTTGAAATTCCTGAGTTTATTACCATTCAAAATTTGGCAAATAGGATGGCAGAAAAAGCAACTGCTTTAATAAAATATCTTTTAACAAAAAATATTAAAGTCACGATCAATCACAGTATTGATGCAGATACTGCTGAATTTATTGTAAATGAATTTGGTCACATTCCTGTAAGAAAACAATTTAGTGAAGATCAAATTATAGAAAACAATCAAGAGGAAGTTTTTAAAGACTCTAGACCTCCAGTGGTTACAGTGATGGGGCATGTGGACCATGGAAAAACTTCTTTGCTAGACTCTTTAAGAGATGCAAATGTAGTCTCAGGTGAATTTGGTGGAATTACACAACATATTGGCGCTTATCAAGTCAAAGTAAATGATCAAAACTCTATAACTTTTATTGATACTCCTGGTCATGCTGCTTTTACAGAAATGAGAGCTAGAGGATCTAAGATAACTGATATTGTAATTTTAGTAGTTGCGGCAAATGATGGAATTAAACCACAAACCATAGAAGCTATTCAACATGCAAAAGCAGCAAAAGTTCCAATTATAGTTGCTATAAATAAATGTGATTTACCAGGTATTGATACTAGAAAAGTAAAAAATCAACTTTTAGAGCACGAGCTTGTTGTAGAAGAATTAGGCGGGGACATATTGTGCATAGAAATTTCAGCTGTTAAAAAAACAAATCTAGATAAATTAAAAGAAGCAATCATACTGCAATCTGAGTTATTAAATTTAAAAACATCCAACATTGGTAACGCTAAGGGCGTAGTCATTGAATCTAAACTAGACAAAGGAAAAGGACCAGTGTCAACAATTTTAGTTACCCAAGGGACTCTTAAAAGAGGAGATTCGTTTATCAGTGGAACTGCAAGAGGGAAAGTAAGAGCTTTATACGATTATAACGGAAAATTAATTGAAGAAGCATTACCATCTACTCCGGTGGAAGTAGTTGGTTTTGACTCTATAAATAATGCTGGGGATGATTTTTTAGTACTAAATGAACAAAACATAGAAGAAATTTTATCTCACCGAAAAGATAAGACTAAATCGAGTGTACAAAATAATTTAGCAGCAAACGACGACATATTTGGTGATTTAAATAAAAAAGAAGTTTTAAATTTTATTATTAAAACCGATGTTCATGGTTCTTTAGAAGCATTAACTAGCTCATTATTGAAAATCGAAGATGAAAAAGTTAGTGTAAAAATTATACTTTCAGCTGTGGGGCCCATTACCGAAACCGATGTTAGTTTAGCAAAAGCTTCTAATGCTAAAATTGTGGGTTTTAATATTAAACCAAATAAAGAAGCAAAAGAATTAGCTAAAAATTATAATTTAGAAATTTTATTTTTTAACATTATTTATGAAGTTATTGATTTTGCAAAAAAATCTTTATCTGGACTTTTAGAACCAGAGATTAAAGAAGAAACTCTTGGTACTTGTGAAATTTTAGAAATATTCGATGTATCAAAAGTTGGAAAAATTGCTGGGGTAAAAGTTACACAAGGAGAAATAAAAAATAATGCTGATGCAAGGCTTATTAGAGATGGAGCAGTTATTTATACTGCTAAAATTGGAAGTTTGTTTAGAGAAAAGAATGAAGTTAAAGAAGTAAAATCCGGATTGGAATGTGGAGTTTCCATTAAAGATTTTCAGGATTATAAAAAAGGTGATGTAATTGAAGCTTTTACAAAGAAAAAAATTCAAAGAACTTTATAGTTACAAAGTAAGTAAAAAATAAATAAATATTAAGCAAATGAGCGATCAAGCTTTCACACAAAGACAATTAAAAGCATCTGAAAATTTAAAAAAAATAATTGCGAGAATCTTTAATCAAGAACAAATTGTATTAAGTGAAATTAATGTAAAATTCGTAACAATTACAGAAGTTAGAATTTCTAAAGATTTTAAAAGCGCTAGAGTATATTTTGTTCCATTAAATGGATTAAAATCAGAATTATATTTAGAGACGTTAAATAAACATTCGAATGTTATTAAATTTGAGGTAGCAAAAGCATGGACTGCGAAATTTATGCCAAATCTTAAATTCATAGCAGATGAGAGTTTTGACTATGCTCAAAAAATTGAAAATATTATTAAAAAGAATCAAAATTAAATGCTGCACGGATGGATTAATTTTTATAAACCCAAAGGCTATACCTCGAGATTCTGCATCAATTTAATTCAAAAAAAATTCAAAATTAAAAAAATTGGATATACAGGCACACTCGATCCTATGGCAGAAGGAATTTTACCATTGGCAATTAATGAAGCTACCAAATCAATACCATTTTTGCACAATTTTAAAAAAACTTATATTTTTGAAATGAAGTGGGGAGAGGAAACAGATACATTGGATACAGAAGGTAAAATTATTAATAAAATTGATATTTTACCAACACGAGTTCAAATCCAAAAAAAAATAAAAGAGTTTAAAGGTAAGATTTTACAAACTCCTCCAAAGTTTTCAGCAAAAAAATTTAGTGGTGAAAGAGCCTATAATTTAGCTAGAAAAAATATTGATTTTGATCTTAAAGCAGTTCCAGTAGAAATTTATTCATTAAGATTGCTAAAGCATGATGAAAAAAACTGGAAAAGTACTTTTATTTGTAAATGTTCCAGAGGCACTTATATTCGAAGTTTAGCTAGAGATATTTCTAAAGCCCTAGGAAGTTTAGCTTATTGTACCAAAATTGAGAGAGTGGAAGAAGGCTGCTTTAAAAAGAAAACATCAATAAACTTAGAAAACCTTAACAAATTAAAAGAAATTAATGATCTAAAAAAATACCTACTTGATATTCAGACTGTTTTGTATCATATACCACGAATTAATTTTGAATATGAGAATATAAGGTCGATTAAGAACGGAATGAAAGTGAATATACAAGAGAAAGTATCTCCAAAAAAAAATCAAAATATTATAGCTTTATTTGATGAAAAAGTTCTAGCGTTCGGCATTTCAAAAAATGGTTATTTTTATCCTCAAAAGGTTTTAAATTATTAATTTTATGACAAAAGTAGCAGTCGACAAATCCAAAGTGATTAAATCAATTCAAAAACACAACAAAGATGTTGGATCTTCCGAGGTTCAAATAGCTTTGCTGACAGAAAGAATTAAATATTTAACAGAACATTTTAATAAAAATAAAAAAGACAAGCATTCAAACACAGGTTTGAATAAATTGATCACAAGACGAAAAAAACTCTTAGATTACCTTAATAAAAAGGAACCAACAGTTTATAAAAAAGTTATAGATCAGCTTGCTTTAAGAAAATAGTAAGGATTGATCTATGTTTAAAGTAGTAAGAAAAGAAGTAGAGTTACAAGGTAAAAAAATCACAATTGAAACTGGTAAAATTGCAAGACAAGCTGATGGAGCTGTAATTGTATCATGCGGGGATACCGTTGTTTTAGCAACTGCAGTAGCTGCAAAAGAAGCTAATCCAGAAACTGATTTTTTTCCACTAACCGTAAATTACCAAGAAAAATATTATGCTGCTGGTAAAATTCCAGGTGGGTATTTTAAAAGAGAAGCAAGACCAACAGAAAGCGAAACATTAATCTCAAGATTAATTGATAGACCTATAAGACCATTATTTCCAGACCAATTTAGAAATGAAACACAAGTTTTAGTAACTGTATTATCTTATGATAAAAATAATGATCCTGATATTTTATCGATCATTGCAAGTTCAGCAGCTCTATCTATTTCTGGTTTACCCTTTCAAGGACCAGTTGCAGCCTCTAAAGTTGGTTTAGTAGATGGAAACTTTGTATTAAATCCTAGCAAAGAAATTTTAAAAAATTCATCTTTAGAATTGGTAGTGGCAGGAACAGAACAAGCTGTATTGATGGTAGAGTCAGAAGCTTCAGGACTTAGCGAAGAGCAAATGTTAGAAGCGGTTAAATTTGGTCATCAATCTTTTTTACCCGTAATTAAAATGATCAAAGAACTTGCCAAAGAAGTAGGAAAACCTGTTCTTCAATTTGAAGAAAAGGATTTTACTGATTTAAAATCTACGATCGCCAAAGAAGTAGAATCAGATTTAGTTAAAGCTTTTTCAGAAAAAGATAAAAAAACTAGAAGTGGAATTATCAACGATTGTAAACAAAAAATCGAGGCTAAATTTGAAGAAAACGAGACCTATTCCAAAGTAGAGATTATGGATCAGTTTAAAAATTTAGAAAAAGAAATTGTAAGAGGAAAAATTCTAAAAAATAAACAAAGAATTGATGGTAGAAAACTAGATGAAGTAAGAAATATATCTTGCGAAGTAGGTTTAATACCAAGAGCTCATGGTTCTGCGTTATTTACTAGAGGCGAAACACAAGCTTTAGTTCTTACAACTCTTGGAACTTCTGAAGACGAATTAAAATCAGAAAGTTTAGATGGAATGATTAGATCTAAATTTATGTTACACTATAACTTTCCTCCATTTTCAGTGGGAGAAGTTGGAAGAGTAGGAACTGGAAGAAGAGAAATAGGACACGGAAAACTTGCTTGGAGAGCAATAAATTCAGCCTTACCTAAACATGAAACTTTTCCTTATACGATAAGAATTGTATCAGAAAT
>JAYQRG010000026.1:0-12246 GCA_038146245.1 Candidatus Pelagibacteraceae bacterium
AAAAAAAATTTGATCAAAAATTTTAATTATTATTATAAAAATATTCCTGATAAAATATCATCACAAATTAATATTAATAATCAGATTGACTTAGCTATAGAAGAAGGATTGTTAATTAAAAAAAAATCAATCATAGATAAAAGATCTGTTATCGTAACCGTTACTCCAGAATTACATCAGGAAACAATAAAATTTTTTTCTCAAATAAAAAAAATTTTATAAATAAACCTTTCCAATCATTAGGGGTCTTGCAGTTCTAAACATCACAGCAGAAGTCGCTTCTAATTGATTTCCTTTTTTAATCACGACGGATCCTGCGGTTACAATACCTGATGGGTTTCCAATTTTACTCTCTAATACATTAGATCCTTTTCTCTTCACTTGAAAAGGGATGGTTCCTTCGATGGCTAAAGCTACACCAAGATTAGCTCCTGCAGTTCCCATAATTGCTTTATGGGTTTTGCCCATGGAAAACATTCTTGTACAAATATCATAATCATCTTTTTTAATACTGGTCCCATCTAAAGATTTGTAATTTTTTGGCTCCGATACAATTCCAATCCTTGGAGTTCCTAGTTTTACTTCGCTCTCACTAGATGCAAGACCCATTAAGACCGCTCCTTTTCTTCTAATTTTTTGAATGATCTCCATTTTGTTTTTTTGCTGATCGATTTCATCTGGAGACTCGGTGCAAGATAATCCTAAATCTTCTGCTTTGATATAAACAAGAGGGGTAGAAGCATCAATACAACTTATTCTTATTTTTTTGCCATCAATATCAACTTCATCAACTACATTACCGGTTGGTAAAAGCTTTCCCGTTCCAGATCCGCCAGGATTTAAATAATCTAATCTAATTTTAGATCCAGTTCCTGCAACACCTGCAATAGAATAGTCTCCATCTACACAGGCAAATCCATTTTGAACTTTAAATGTGGAATGAATAACCTTATCAGTGTTTACTTGATAAATTTTAACAGTTACTTCTCCATCTTTTACTTTTAAAATTCCTTCATTGACTGCAAATGGACCAACTGCAGAAGATAAATTTCCACAATTATTAGACCAATCAGCAACAGGCTCATCCACTGCGATTTGAATGAAGGTATAATCTATATCTATGCCTTCTCTTTTTGATGGCTCAATAATTACACATTTTGATAACGAAGAAACTCCACCTCCCATTCCATTTAATTGTCTTCCATTTGGATCTGGACTTCCTATAATTTTTAAAAATATTTTATTTAATTCATCTTTATTTTTTGTGGGAAGATCTTTTGCATGAAAAAAAACACCTTTGCTGGTTCCCCCTCGATAATATGCTGCTTGTATCCAATTTTTCATTTTCTAATTTCTTCTCTCCATGCCATCGGAAGAATTCCTCCGTTTTGCCAGTAAGAAATTTCTTCGGGAGTATCTAATCTAACTTTTAATTTTGTATTAATAATGTCCCCTGTTATTTTTTTAATTTTTAATTCTATTTCTTTATTTTTATTATCAATCTTATCCAAATAATTAAAATCAAACTGATCACTTCCTTCAATCTTTAATTCTTCAATTCCTTGTCCTTTAATAAATTCTAAAGGTAAAAGTCCCATGCCAATCAAATTCGATCTGTGAATTCTCTCAAAACTTTTAGCCACAATAATTTTAACACCTAATAACAATGGTCCTTTTGCAGCAGTATCTCTTGAAGAACCACAACCATAATTTTCTCCAGCAAATACTGCAAGAGTTACATTTTGTTTTTTGTATTCCATGGCAGCTTCAAAAATTCTCATTTCTTTTTTCTCTGGATATTTAATTGTAAAACTTCCTTCTTTTTCTGGAGTAATTTTGTTTCTGAGACGAAGATTTGCAAACGTTGCTCTCATGGCTACTTCATGATGTGCTCTTCTAGTGGTATAATTGTTAAAATCTTCTGGTTTTACTCCTCTAGACTCTAAATAATCTCCAGCTGCAGTACCTCTTGTAATAGCATTGGATGGAGAGATATGATCTGTGGTAATGGAGTCTCCTAAAAGAACTAAAGGTCTTACATTCTTAATACTAGAAGATACTTTTGCTTCTTCATTAACTTCGTCCAAGTAAGGAGGTCTTTTAAAATAAGTGCTTCCATCAGACCATTCGTACTTGGAAGTTTTTGGGATATCTAATCCATCCCATAAGGAACCACCATTCGATACTTCTTTATATTTAGATATAAAAAACTCTGGCTTATAGCTTTCTTGGACAACTCTTTCTATTTCCTGATTAGATGGCCAAATATCTTTTAGATATACATCTTTTCCATTTTTATCTTTTCCAAGTGAATCATTTTCAAAATTTTTTAAAACATTACCTAGTATAGAAAAACAAACAACTAATGCAGGGGATGCTAAGTAAGATGCTTTAATATTTGGATGAATTCTTCCTTGAAAGTTTCTGTTTCCAGATAAAACTGCAATTGAAAAAACTTTATTATCCTCAATAGCTTTAGCGATATTTTCAGGTAAAGGTCCTGATCCACCATTACAAGTGGTGCATCCATAACCAATCACATTAAAACCTAATTCGTCTAAATATTTTTGAAGACCAGATTTTTCTAAGATCGTAGCAGTAACTTGGCTACCTGGAGCAAAGGAAGTTTTCACATTTGCATTTCTTTTAATTCCTTTTTCAATCAAATTCTTAGCAACTAAACCAGCTGCAATCATTCCTTTTGGATTGGTGGTATTGGTGCAACTAGTTATAGCTGCAATTAAAATGTCTCCATCTTTAATTTGCTCTTTGCTATTTGGAATATTAAATAAATCTTTTCTAATTTCTCTTTTATATAATTGATTAGAGTGAGTATTAATTTGGGTAGAAAAATCTTTTAGATTAATTCTATCTTCTGGATTTTTAGGACCAGAGACACATGGTACAATTTTACTTAAATCTAACTCTATAGTTCTTGAGTATTTAGGAATATCAGTCTCGGATCTCCAAAGTTTTTGATGTTTAGAATAAGCTTCGATCATTTTAATTTGATCAGAACTTCTTCCTGTCATTTTCAAATAATCTAAGGTCATATTGTCTACTGGAAATAAAACAGCCGTGGATCCATATTCTGGAGCCATATTAGAAATAGTTGCTCTATCCCCAACCGAAAGAGAGCTTACTCCTTCTCCAAAAAATTCCACAAAACTTCCAACTACTTTATTTTTTCTAAGTAGTTCTGTAATGGTTAAAACTAAATCAGTTGAAGTAATGCCCTCTAAACATCTGTTTTTTAAATGAATTCCGATCACCTCTGGTAATGCCACCGATAGGGTTTTGCCTAACATCGCAACTTCAGCCTCAATACCTCCTACTCCCCAACCAAGCACTCCAATTGCATTTACCATAGGTGTATGGCTGTCAGTTCCCACACAGGTATCTGGACAAATCATATTATCCTCTTCCCAAACTACTTTTGATAAATATTCAATGTTAACTTGATGACAGATTCCAACTCCAGGAGGAATTACTTTCACATTTTTTAAATTTTTTGAACACCATCTTAAAAAAGCAAATCGCTCTGAGTTTCTTGAATATTCTTTTTGTAAATTTTTAATTACTGCGTCTTTGCTACCAAAAAAATCTACCTGCAGAGAATGATCGATTACAATATCAATTGGAATTTTTGGTTGAATATTTTTAGATTCAATTCCTTTTTTTTCTAAAGCTTCTTTATAAGAAATAAAATCAACTAACATGACCTTGCCTAAAATATCATGGCTTAAAATTCGGTTTGGCATGAAGTTAATGGGGGATCCCACTTGCATATTTGTAATGAAATTTACTTGTTCCTCTGCAAAATCATTTTTATGATTTATTTTTTGTCTTAAAACGTTTTCTAATAAAATTCGGTAAGAATAAGGGATTTGATTTAAGTTTTTTACCTTGGAAATATCAGCGAACTTGTATTTTTTATGATTGATTTCAATCTCAGAAAAATCTGATTGCATGCTTATAAATTTATTACGAAAAAAACAAACTACAACATGTTTCGTAGAACGTACTGTAAAATTCCTCCATTAATATAATAGAGAATTTCATTATCAGTATCTATTCTACATAAAGTTTCTATCATTTTGCTACTACCGTTAGCATATTTGATTTCCACTTTAATTTTTTGTCTTGGGTTAACCCCTTTTTCAATGTCTTTCACCGTAAATAATTCTGATCCAACTAAATTTAAATTCTTTCTGTTCATGTCTCCAATAAACTGGAGGGGCAAGATTCCCATTCCAACTAAATTAGATCTATGAATTCTCTCAAAACTTTCTGCGATTACTGTTTTAATACCAAGTAATTTAGTCCCTTTAGCCGCCCAGTCTCTTGAAGATCCTGTTCCATATTCTTTACCAGCAACTACTACTAATGAAGTTCCTCTTTTTTGATATTCGATAGAAGCATCATATACACTCATTACTTTTTCTTCTGGATAAAGCTTTGTAACTCCACCTTCCGTTCCTGGTGCCATTTCATTTCTAATTCTAATATTTGCAAAAGTTCCTCTCATCATAACTTCATGATTTCCTCTTCTTGTTCCGTAAGAATTAAAATCTTTTGGAAGCACTTGTCTTTCCATGAAATATTTTCCGGTAGGTCCATCTTTTTGGATAGATCCTGCTGGAGAGATATGATCTGTTGTAACAGAGTCTGCTAAAATTAATAATGGTCTTGCATCTTTAATTTCTTTAAAGCCTTCCGGTTTTTCAGGTAAGTTTTCAAAGAAAGGAGGTTTTTTTACATATGTAGAAGTATCATCCCATTTATAAATACTACTTTTTGGAATTTGTATTTTTTGCCACTCGTCAGGACCTTTTGATACGTTTTGGTATCTTTTTCTGAACATTTCTGCAGAGATAGATTTTAAAATTAAATCCTCAATCTCTTTATTTGATGGCCAAATATCTTTTAGATAAACATCTTTTCCGTCTTTATCTTTACCAAGTGAACTATTAAATAAATCTAAATCCATAGACCCAGCTAATGCATAGGCAACTACTAACGGAGGAGATGCTAAATAGTTTGCTTTAACTTCTGGACTAATTCTTCCTTCAAAGTTTCTATTTCCGGATAGAACAGATACTACGTATAAATCTTTATCTTTTATGGACTTTGTAATGTTGTCATTTAATGGGCCTGAGTTTCCAATGCATGTAGTGCAACCGTAGCCAACTAAGTTAAAACCTAATTGATCTAAGTATTTTGTAAGACCGGCTTTTTCCAAGTAATCTGTTACAACTTGCGAACCTGGAGCAAGAGATGTTTTAACCCATGGTTTTACAGTTAAACCTTTTTCGATTGCTCTTTTTGCAACTAATCCCGCTGCAATTAAAACGCTTGGGTTGGACGTATTGGTACAAGACGTAATTGCTGCAATTACAATATTTCCGTCTCTTAATTTAAAACTTTCTTTATCAACGCTATTTTCTAAAAATTTATCTCTTTTAGTAATTTCTTTATAACTTTTTAAAAATGAACTTGCTGCAACATTAAGTTCAACTTTATCTTGAGGTCTTTTAGGACCAGAAATGCTTGGAACAACTTTCGACATATCCAAAGATAAAGTATCAGTAAACTCGATACCATCACTAGCCCACATTCCTTGAACTTTCGCATACTGCTCTACTAGATTAATCGTACTTTCTTCTCGTCCAGAAAACTTTAGATATTTTAAAGTTTCTTCATCGATAGGAAAAAATCCGCAAGTTGCTCCATACTCTGGAGCCATATTAGCAATCGTTGCACGGTCTGCTAAAGATAAATTTTTTAATCCACTTCCATAAAATTCTACAAATTTTCCAACAACTCCTTTTTTTCTTAGCATTTGAACTATAGTTAAAACTAAATCCGTTGCAGTTGTTCCTTCTTTTAAAGATCCTGATAATTCAAAGCCAATAACTTCTGGAATTAACATAGAGATAGGCTGACCTAACATTGCAGCTTCCGCCTCAATTCCACCTACTCCCCAGCCAAGCACGGCAAGTCCATTAACCATGGTAGTATGACTATCCGTTCCAACTAATGTATCTGGATAAGCGTAAGTTTTGCCTCCAATGTCATTCGTCCAAACTACTTTGGATAAATATTCTAAATTTACTTGGTGACAAATTCCTGTTCCTGGAGGAACTACAGTAAAATTATTAAATGCTTGCTGACCCCATTTTAGAAACGAATATCTTTCCCCGTTTCTCGAAAATTCTACTTCCACATTTTTTTTAAAAGAGTCTTTGCCAGCGTAGTGATCTACCATCACCGAATGGTCGATGACTAAATCTACTTTCGATAATGGATTTACTTTTGAAGGGTCTAATTTTTTAGAAGCAACCGCATCTCTCATCGCAGCTAAATCTGCTACAGCTGGTATGCCAGTGTAATCTTGCATCAAAACTCTTGCTGGTGTGAATGCAATTTCTGTTTCCGATTTTTTTGTTTTCAGCCACTCTAAAATAGCTTGGATTTGATCTTTTTTAACCGCAACTCCATCTTCTGTTCTTAAAAGATTTTCAAGTAATACTAGTAATGATTTTGGTAATTTATTTAATCCTTTTAATCCGTTTTTTTCTGCTAATTTTAAATCAAAGTATGAATATTCTTTAGATCCAACCTTAAGGGTTTTTAAACATTTAAAACTGTCTAAGCTTTTTTGCATATGTTAAAGTTGACGTATCTTTATAAAAAAAAATTTATAACTTCAATAATTTAGATAAAGAAATATGAACAAAAAAATTAACAAAACTAAGTTAGAATGGATGAAATCGTTAGATTCTGAACAGTTTATGATTATGAGAGAAGAAGCAACTGAAATGCCGCATAGTAGCAATCTTAATAAAGAAAAAAGACAAGGCACTTACCACTGTGCAGGCTGTGATACAAAACTTTTTGAATCAGATATGAAGTACGATAGTGGTAGTGGCTGGCCTTCTTTTTTTAAGAGCCTTCCTGATGTCTTTGAAACAAAAACAGATTATTTAGTTGGTTATGCAAGAACAGAATATCACTGTGCAACTTGCGGAGGTCATCATGGTCATATTTTTGATGATGGTCCAAAACCTACTGGAAAAAGATACTGTAATAATGGTAAATCATTAAAATTTAAACCTAAGGAGTAAGATGGAAAAACCTTTTAGAGATATTAGCAAAGTAGGATTTATCAAACATAATGGCGGATTAAAATTTAGAAAAATTTCAGATACCGAATATGAATTTAGAACAACACTTCAAGAATATCATATGAATTCTGCTGGAATGACTCACGGTGGGTTTATCATGGCAGCTTTAGATTCTGGGATGGGTACCGCAGCACATCAAGTCATTGATGGAAAGGCTGCTACCATTTCTTTGCAAACAAATTTTATTGGAGCATCTAAACCTGGTGAAGAATTAGTGGGTTATGCAAAAATAAAAAAGCAGACGAAAACTTTAATTTTTATGTATGGGGAGCTCAAAGTAAACAATCAGTTAGTGGCAAGTGCTGAAGGAATCTGGAAAGTAATAAGAGTTTAATTTATTCAATAATTCGAATAGGCTCACCAGCCATAAACGCTTTCAAATTTTCAGCCATTTTAGAATACATTAAAAAATAATTTTCTCTCGTCACGTATCCTAAATGAGGTAACAATAAAGCATTAGGTAGAAATCTTAATTTATGATTTTCGGGTAATGGTTCAATATCATAAACATCTAAACCGGCTCCTGCTATTTTTTCTTCTTCTAAAATTTTAATTAAATCATTTTCATTAATAATTGGCCCTCTAGAGGTATTAATAATAAAAGAGGTAGATTTCATTTTAGACAAATCTTCATATCTAAATAGATTTTTTGTTCTATCACTTAATACTAAATGAATCGTAATAAAATCAGCATGTTCCAATAAATAGTCTTTCGATACTGCTAAGACACCCTGTTCTTGGGCATGGGACATTTTTAAATTTTCACTCCAGGCAACAACTTCCATTCCGAAAGCTTTTCCGATATTTGCAACTTGAGTTCCTAATTTACCAAGACCTACTACTCCTAGTATCTTTCCTTTAAGTTCTGTTCCTAAAGTAGTTTGCCAATATCCTTGAAACATATTTTCAGTTTCTTGCTTAAGGTTTCTTGCTAATCCTAATATTAAACTCCAAGTTAATTCAGCGGTTGGATTAGGATTCATTTCGGTTCCACAAACGGTAATGCCATTTTCTTTAGCAGCATTAAGATCAATTGCTTTATTTCGCATACCGCCTGTTACAATTAATTTTAAATCTGGGCAGCTTTCAATTAACTTTTTTGTAATAGGAGTTCTCTCTCTCATTAAAAGCAATGCTTCAAATTCTTTTAAATTTAAAATTGCCTGCTCTTCATCCTCAAAGGGTTGGTTAAAAACTTTAATTTCACAGTTTGAATGCTCCCAATCAGCAAAATACTGAGAAACATTTTGATAATCGTCTAATATGGCTACTTTCATTTTAACCCCATATTTTTCTTAAGGTTTTTTCTCTTCCGCAGCCATTTTTGTACATTTTATATCGAATAGGATTTTTTTTATAAAAATCTTGATGATATTCTTCTGCTAAATAAAAATTTTCAAACTTTTTAATATCTGTTTTAAATTTTGAAACATCCACTTTAGTTAATGTTTTTTTAGAAGCTTCGATAGCTTTTAGTTCCTCATCATTTTGATAAAAAATTGCTGACCTATAGCTGCTACCAATATCGCAAAACTGTCCATCGTTATTATAAGGATCAATATTTTTCCAAAAAATATTTAATAATTCACTATAAGAAATAATTTTAGGATCATACCTGACTTCTACAGCTTCAAAATGACCTGTATTTTGATAAGTGACTTGTTCGTAAGTTGGATTTTTTACGTGACCACCCGCATATCCCGATAAAACTTCTGATACTCCTTTTGCATTTTCAAATGCTTCTTCTACACACCAAAAACAACCACCAGCAAAATAAGCTTTTCTTTCTTCTGACATTGCAGAACTACATATTACAAGAATTAAAAAAACGAAAACGGTAAATTTTTTCACTGATAAAAAATACCACGTTGTCTAAGTAATTCTCGGTAAAGGTTAGGACTTGGTTGAAATGCTCTTCTACCGTGGAGCATAAAGTAGTTGTTTGAAAAAATAGAATATCCAGGAGGAAGTTTAAAGGCTATATGTTTTTTACTTCCTTCTAAAGATTCAGATAGCTTATTTAAATAAAGTCCTTGTTCTAAAGATTGAGGCTCAGGAAATTGATCAATGTAGGAAATGATAGGTTTTCCTTTCTTATCTTTTGAAAATATTGGATGTTTTACTTTGTAATCAATATTTTTACTTTTAGGAGATCCCCATACAAAGTTTTGTTGTCCGATTGGATTGTTGAAAAATTTACCACAATCTTCCCAGTCATCTAAATGCAATAAGGTACTTTCTCCTCCATTTGCATTTTCTTCTTTCATCTTCATCATGAGTAACCAATCAGTTTTTTCCTCTACGTAAGTTCCATCCGTATGAAGATCTAATTTTTTATAAGCTTTTCTTAAATAAGAGTCGCTATTATCAGTGTGTTTTACTTCAAATCTTGCATAAAACTTTCCTGTCATTGCATCAAAGTTGGGTATCCCTACTAAATGCGTTAGAGCAGTTGAAAGTTTTACTAAAAAATCAGTATCATATTTTTTATTATCCATTTTTTCAGGACCTATTACAAAAGCTCCCTGCTCACGGTTTTGTAATGTTTCTTTAATTAGACCCTGAATCTTTTCATTAAAAATTTTGTTAAAAATATCCGCAATATGAAAACGTAAAAAAGGTTTATACTCAATATCGAGTAATTCATATTGATCAAATTGATTTTTAACTTGGTCTAAAAAACTATTTTGAATTTTAATATCCAAAAGTCTATTGCTTGATGGATGATTTTGAACATTTAAACCTTGGTAGGACATATTTTATATATAAAAATTTAGTAATACTAAAATAATAGCACTAGATACAACAGATAATAAGATATTCTTTTTACTAATAAAATAAATCAAAACTAAAGATAAGGTTGCGATTATTCTGCTCAAACTTGTGGTTTGCTCTAAGGTGCCTGAGGGAAATAAAACTATTCTTGAGATAACAGAAACAATAACTCCGATGGATACACATTTTACCCAATGAAAGATTGGACTTTCTGTGCTTAAAGTTCCAGCGCTAATTACACCCATTGCCCTACAAAAATAGGTTCCAAGGGAAGCTGCTAATAATGCAATATAAATATAATCAGCCGACATGTTTCTCGTTTCTAAAAAAATAAAATCCAGCTGTTCCGGCGGTAACTCCAGATATCAAAACACCCCAGTTAGGAACTATATGATATAAAATTGGACTTAAAATTGCCGCAAGAACAACTGCTAAAATTAATTTTTTTTCAACTAAGTTTCCAATAGTCATAATTAAAAAATACATAGGATTTAAAAAAACCATTCCAATTAAAATTTCTTTAGTTACAAAACTTGAAAAATAATAACCCAGAACAGTACAAACCACTGAGTTGAACCATAAAAATCCCCCAAGTCCAAAAAAATAATCAAATTTATTCTCTTGTTTTAAAGTTTTATGAACGGCAAACATATTAAACCAAGCGGTTACTGCAATAAAATGACATGCAATAAAATATTTCCATTTTGAATAGTTTGGGTGCCTAATAATTGGCACTAAATTTACTGTCATAGGATAAAGTCTAGCGTTGGTTAAAAGCACTGCTAAAAAAATATTTAATATAGTTCCCCCTGCTAAAATATTTTCTGCCATAACAAACTGACCGGGAAGAGCGAATGTAAAAAAAGTTGAGACAAAAGATTGATAAACATCAAAGCCTACAGAATGAAGAAAAACTCCGAAAGCAAACATACTAGAACCAAGGCCTAAAGCAGGAACTCCAATTGCATGCTTAACACCATTTTTAAAACTTTCAGATTTGAACATGAGATGCTTTTAGTGGAGTCTTTAAAACTTAGCTATTATAATTTTATTTTTTTAAAATAATTTTTTCTTGTTTTCCCATTAAAGTATCGGGCAAGAAAGTAGAGATGATAGGAACGTAAGTTATTAAAAATAAGAAAACAAATAAAACACTTAACCAAGGTAGAGCTGCTTTTAACACTGCATAAACTGGCATTCCAGTAATACCACTAGTTACAAATAAATTAAGACCGACAGGTGGAGTCACCATCCCTATTTCCATATTCACAACCATTATGATTCCTAGATGAATTGGATCAATGCCTAAGTTAACTGCAATAGGAAAGAAAATTGGTGCCAAAATCAAAAGAATTGCCGTTGGCTCCATAAAATTTCCAGCAATCAACAGTAATAAATTAACAATCAGTAAAAAATAAAATGGTGAAAGTCCGTAACTAACTATTTGCTCTGATATAATTTGAGGAATTCTTTCTGTAGTTAACACGTGTGCAAACAAAATAGCGTTAGCTATAATAAACATAAGCATCACGATCGTTTTAGAAGAATCTATAAAAATATTTGGAAGATCTTTAATTTTAATATCTTTATAAATATAAACTGAGACTATTATTGCATACACGGCTGCAACAGCTGCGGCTTCTGTTGGTGTAAATACTCCACCATAAATTCCCCCTAAAATAATTATTAAAAGTATAAAGCCCCAAATAGCATCTTTAGCACTGTCAAAAAGTTCTTTGGTGGATGCTTTGGGTGATGGCTGTAAATTGGTGATTCTTGCTCTAACATAAATAGCAACACTTAATGCAAGAGCTAAAATTAATGCAGGAATAATACCTGCTAAAAAAATTCTTCCTACAGACTGTTCGGTAACAGCACAATAAACCACCATCACAATTGAAGGTGGCATTAAAATTCCTAGCGTTCCAGCATTACACATAACTCCGGCTGCAAATTTTTGCGAATAACCAGCTTTGATCATTCCTCCAATCATGATGGAACCAACTGCGACTACTGTTGCGGGCGAAGATCCAGAAACTGCAGCAAAAAAAGTACAAGCTAATACGGCAGCTATAGGTAAACCACCTCTTACATGTCCAACACAAGCTATTGCAAATCGAACTAATCGTTTAGCAACGCCTCCTGTCGACATGATAGATCCCCCTAAAATAAAAAAAGGTATGGCCATTAACGTATAATGTTCTGACGTCTCATAAAGTTTAAGTGCCATCGAAGCCAAAGAGTCGTTACCAAACAACATGATGGTAATTAAACTTGAAAAACC
>JAYQRG010000027.1:0-11222 GCA_038146245.1 Candidatus Pelagibacteraceae bacterium
TATATATTTAGAGGAGCCCTAGATGTTCAAGCAAAAGTGATTAATGAAGAAATGAAAGTTGCCGCTGCGAACGCAATTGCAAAACTAGCAAGGGACGATGTTCCTGATGAAGTGGTAGCTGCTTATGGTGGTGAAAGGCCAAAATATGGAAAAAACTATATTATACCGTCAACTTTTGACCCAAGATTAATTACTACTATACCTGTGGCTGTAGCAAAAGCTGCAATGGACAGTGGTGTTGCTCAAAAAAAAATTGAAGACTTTGAAAAATATATTCAACAACTAGAGGCAAGATTAGATCCATCCCTTGGTATTATGCAAGGTATTAATTCTAAAATTAGAAAAAATAAAAAACGAATCGTGTTTGCTGAGGGAGAAGATGAAGAAACTTTAAAAGCTGCAGTAGCATTTAAAAATAGTGGTTTAGGTGAACCTGTTTTGGTTGCGAACCCAGAAAAACTAAAAGCTACTTTTAAAAAAATTGGTCTTAATGAAAATTTTAAAATTGAAGTTACAAATTCTACGGACAAAGAAAAAAGTGAAAAATATAAAGATCATCTATATGCAAGGCTACAAAGAAAAGGAGTGTTGGAAAAAGACTGTGATAAAATGGTAAAATCTGACCGTGTTATTTGGGGCTCCTGTATGGTCTCTTCTGGAGACGCAGATGGAATGGTCGCAGGAAACACAAGACATTTTACTGCTACTTTAGAAAAATTAAAACAAACGGTTGGCCCAAGAGAAAATGAAGTTTTATTTGGGCTTTGTATTTTTGTATCTAAAGGTAGAACAATTTTTTTAGCTGATACAAACGTTCATGAATTTCCTACCTCTGATGAGCTGGTATCAATAGCAATTTCTAGTGCAAGAGTTGCTAAAATTTTAGGTTTTGATCCTAAAGTTGCTTTTCTTTCACATTCAACTTTCGGACAGCCAGAAACTGATAGAACTAAAAGAGTAAGACATGCTGTGGAGCTATTACAAAAAAAGAACGTTGATTTTTTATTTGATGGTGAAATGCAACCCGATGTAGCTTTAAATCCAAAATATCAATCTACTTACAGTTTCTCAAAAATAGTTGGCAATGCTAATGTTTTGGTAATGCCATCTATTCATGCCGCGGCAATTTCTGTAAAAATGCTTAAAGAACTAGGTGGAGGAAAAGTAATAGGACCACTATTGATAGGATTGGCGCAGTCAGTGGAAATCGCTCCGCTAAGATCTAGTAGTTCTGAAATATTAAATTTAGCTTCTATCGCAGCATATTCTTCTGAGGTAATAAAATATTAATCAGGAATTCTCTGATTATTAGATAAATCTTTTTTTAAAAAAATACTTGGCGTTACGGCTTTCACATCTGTAATTTGTTTAGCTTCATTAATAACTATTTGCTTTTCTTCTTGGTCTCTAGCAATTCCAAAAATATAAATATTTTGATTGATCGTAGAGATACTAAAATTATTAGATTTTACTTTTTTGTTTGCAAGGATCGCTACTCGAAGTTGTGATGTAATTAAAAGGTCCAAAGCTTTATTTTTTAGGGAAGATTGATCATTTACGGTCAAATTATTTTGAACTGATCTTACTCCATTTATCTCCCAAGCAATTTTGGTCATTTTAATTTTTTCATCAAAGGTTTCTACTTTTCCTTCTATTAAGAATCTTCCATCCAAACTAGATCCCGATACATTTAGAAAATATTTTTTATCTATGGAGACTACTTTAATTTTAAAAGTTTTTTCAATAACTGAATCATCAACAATAGTACCTATAGATCTTGGATCATCATTAATTCCGACCCCAGTTTTTATTACATCTACTGTGCTAACTATTGGAACACAGGCATAACAAAAAATAAAAAATAAAATAACTAGCTTATTTTTCATGCTGTAAATTTATTATTTTTTTATAAATTTCGTTTTTTGAAATATCAAATTTATTAGACAAATAGATAGACAAATCTTTCGAACTCATTTTATTCATTAATTTTTTAATTTCGCTATCCAAATTTAATATTTGTTCTTGGTAAAAAGTTTCATTATTTTTTATTAGTAGAGTTACTTCTCCTTTATTATTATTATCTAAATATTTCTCAAAATGTTCTAGTTTATCTCTAATATATGATTCATAAATTTTTGTCATTTCTCTTGCAATTAAAAACTCTGAATTAGGAAAGTGTTTTATTAAGGATTTAGCAATTTTTTTTAAATCTCTTGCGGGTAGAAAAAAAACTAAAGTTGTCTTAATTTTTTTTAATTCTATAAATATTTTTTCACATTCGTTGATTTTTTTTGGAAGAAAACCGTGAAAATAAAAAGATGTATCAAATCCAGAAACACTTAAAGCTGAAGTAACAGCGGAAGGACCAGGAATAGGAAAAACTTTGATATTTTGATTGTAACACTCCTCTACAAGTAAAGAGCCAGGGTCTGAAACTAGAGGTGTTCCAGCATCTGTTAAAAGTGCAATAATTTTATTTTCCTTTATTTCGTCAATGATGTTTTGGATATTTTTTTTTTCGTTAAACTTGTGAAATGCGATTAGCTTTTTTTTTAATTTATAATAATTTAAGATTTTAATGCTATTTCTTGTATCTTCGCAGATTATAAAATCACAAAATTTTATAACTTCTAATGCTCTTAAAGTGATATCCTCTATATTGCCAATAGGGGTAGCGACTATGTATAATCCTGGTTCAATTTTGTTTTTTTGAGGCATGAATAAATTTATAACATAAAAAAGTTATTAAGAATGATGAAAAAATTTTTACTTTGTTTTATTTTGTTTTTCAAAATTTTTGATTTTGAATCATACGCTTATAGCAATAACAATTTAAGGATAGGCTTATTATTACCTTTTTCAGGAGAGGATAAACATATAGGAACTAAAATATATAACACAGTTTTATTATCTGCCTTTGAATTAGAAAATCTTAATATAGAGCTTTATCCTTTAGATACAAATAGCACATCCCAAGGTGTGGCAAAGGCGTTTTTGGATGGCAAAAAAGATGCAATAAATATTTTTTTAGGACCTATTTCTATAAAAGATTTTAAAAGCTTAGAGGTCTTGGAAGGTTTTAATCAATCTATCTTTTTTTCTTTTAGCAATACAGAAAATGATATTCCTAAAAATGTAATTAATATTGGTTTGAATTTAAGTTCTCAAACTAAATCCTTAGAAAAATATTTGAATAATGAAAAATTTAATTATATTTTTTTTGGGGAAAATTCGAGACTTACAAGAAATGCTTTAAATCAATTTAAAAAATATAAGGCTAAAATCTCAGCCACCGTTTTATTTAATAATTTTAATGAAATAAATATTAAAGCAAGAAGCGTTACTAATTTCGATATTAGGCACAAAAAACATCTGGAGGAAATCGAAAATATTAAACAATCCGAAGATCCGCAAAAAAAAGAAAAGCTCGCAAGACTTGAAAAGTTTGATACCCAAATTCCAGTTTATTTTAATAAGGTTTTTTTATCCTGCTTTGATAATGATTTAATTGCCACTTTATCTTTTTTTGATTTTTATGATGCAAATTACAAAAATGTTCAATTTATTACTTTTAATCAATGGTTTGATAAAAATTTACTTTTAGAACCATCTGCAGAAAAATTGATTTTTCCAAGTATTGATTATAAATTTTTTAATGAACTCAACCAGGCTTATAAAAAACAATTTAATGAAGAAATATCTAGCATTGAAACTTTGTCTTACGATATCATCCCTCTTATAGCCTCCGTCTGGTATGATAAAAAAAACAAAGAGATTAGTGCGTTAGATTTTAAAGGAACTTTTAAAGGTAAATTAGGAAGCTTTACAATTAACAACAACAAAGCAGATCGAGACCTTAGTCTTTATCAAATTAAAAAAGGTAAATTTGTCAAAATCTAAAAAACTTTTTTAGTTTCAAATAAGCTTGATATCTGTGTGATAATAAATTCTTCTTTTGTTTAGACATTTGGGCAAATGTTTTAGTTTCACCATTAGGTATAAAGATTGGATCGTATCCAAACCCCTTTTTTCCTCTAGGTGGAAAACTAATTTTTCCATAAACATAACCGGTAAATTCATGAGACTTACCATTTGGGAAACCTACCGATATACAACAAACAAATCTTGCTTTGGAATTTAAAGCATTTTTTTTTAATAAAAGTTTATAAATTTTTTTAATTGCTAAATTAAAATCCTTTTTTTTTCCTGCCCATCTTGCTGAATAAATTCCTGGTTTATTATTAATTTTACTGATTTCCAAACCTGAGTCGTCGGAGACACTTATTAGGCCTGTTTTTTTAGAAGCGTATAAAGATTTAATCTTAGCATTGGATTGAAAACTTTTTCCGTTTTCTACTGGTTCTTTCAAATTAAAATCTTTAGGCCTATAGTAATTTATTTTTTTGGGTAAAATTTCTTTTAATTCTTTAAATTTGCCTGGATTGTTCGTGGAAAGTAAAATATCTTTTACTTTGTTTAATTGAATGAAATTAGACACTTAAAATTTTTTTTTGATATTCTATCAATTTGATAATATTCTTTTTTGCATGCAACATCATTTCTTGAAATTGTTTATCTGAACAAGTATTTTTTTCTGCAGTCATTTGGATTTCAACTAATTGACCTTGGTCATTAATCACAAAGTTCGAGTCTATTTCTGCGTTACTATCTTCCGCAAAATCTAAATCAACTAAAAGATCGCCGTCTACGACTCCACAGCTAACTGCGGCTATAAAATTTTTTATAGGATTAGTTTTAATAATATTATTTTTTTTTAATTTATTAATACATTGAAATAAGGCGACAAAACCCCCTGTAATAGATGCGGTTCTAGTTCCTCCATCTGCTTGAATGACATCGCAGTCTATGGTTATTAAATTTTCACCTAATAAACTTAAATCGACGCCTGATCTTAGCGATCTTCCAATAAGCCTTTGGATTTCAGAAGTTCTGCTCGCTATCTTTCCTGTGGCAGATTCTCTCCGCATTCTCTCATGTGTTGATCTTGGTAACATTCCGTACTCTGCGGTCACCCACCCCTTTCCTGAGTCTCTTAGCCACTTTGGAACTTTTTCTTCAAAAGAAGCGGTACAAATAACTTGTGTTTCTCCAAATTTAATAAGGCAGGAACCATCGGCATTCTTAATATTGTCTAAAACAATATCTACTTTTCTAGTATCAAAATTTCCTCTATTCGATCTCATAAGTACTTGGAATTTTAGAAAGTATCACTATATAGCAAAAAAAGTAAAATATATTTTATAATGTCAGATAATTTTGAAAAAGAACCAGATAGTTCAAGTGATAATAACACCGATAACTCGGATCCATCTGTTACAGAACAATCTCAAGAACAAAGTGAAAATGATTTTGAGCTAAAAATTAAGGAACTTAACGATAAGTATTTAAGGCTTTTAGCAGAAAATGAAAATTTACGTAAAAATCATGAACAAGAAAAAGAAGATATATTAAAGTACGGATCTTTTAATTTTGCGGTTCAAATACTGACTTTAACCGATAATCTAGACCGAGCATTTTATATGTTTAAACATGATGAAAAATTTAAAAAGGATGAATTTAAAGACATTATTAAAGGTGTTGAATTGATTGAAAAAGATCTTCAGCAAGCATTGGAAAAAAATTTTATAAAGTATATTGATTGTTTAAATCAAAAATTTGATCCAAAATTACACCAGTCTATTGGTGAAAAAGAAAGCGATAAAGAACCTGGGCTAGTTATAGAGGAACTGCAAAAGGGTTATATGATGCATGATAGGTTGTTAAGACCATCAATGGTATATGTATCAAAAGCCCAAAAAAAATAGGGAAAAAATCAATAGTTAGGTGCTTGTAAAGAAGGATTTCATACCCATATCCAAGATGATTACGAAATATTATTTAATTTAAGGAGCAAAATTTATGTCAAAGATTATAGGAATTGATTTAGGAACAACAAATTCATGTGTAGCCATTATGGATGGTTCTCAAGCAAAAGTTATTGAAAACGTGGAGGGTGCAAGAACCACTCCTTCTGTAGTTGCGTTCACAGACAGTGAAAATTTAATTGGAGCATCTGCAAAAAGACAAGCGGTTACTAATCCAGAAAATACTTTTTATGCTGTTAAAAGATTGATCGGAAGAAAATTTGATGGGGATGCTGTTAAAAAAGATATGAAAAATTTGCCTTATAAAGTTGTTAAAGCAGATAATGGAGATGCTTGGGTAGAATCTAAAGGAAAAAAATACTCTCCAAGTCAAATTTCAGCTTTCGTTTTACAAAAAATGAAAGAAACTGCGGAAAAATATCTTGGAAGCGAAGTAAAAAAAGCAGTAATAACAGTCCCTGCTTATTTTAATGACTCGCAAAGACAAGCAACTAGAGATGCAGGGAAAATTGCAGGACTTGAAGTAGAAAGAATTATAAACGAACCAACAGCTGCCGCCCTTGCTTATGGTTTAGATAAAAAAAGTGCTAAGACAGTAGCAGTTTACGATTTAGGTGGTGGAACATTTGATATTTCTATCCTAGAATTAGGTGACGGAGTATTTGAGGTAAAATCTACAAACGGTGATACTGCTTTAGGTGGTGAAGATTTTGATAATAAAATAGTAGATTATTTAGCAACTGAATTTAAAAAAGATAACGCGATTGATTTAAAACAAGATAAACTTGCTTTACAAAGATTAAAGGAAGCAGCTGAAAAAGCTAAAATTGAATTATCATCGTCTACACAAACAGAAGTGAATTTACCATTCATTACTGCTGATAAATCAGGACCGAAACATTTAACCATCAAATTAACTAGAGCTAAACTAGAAGCAATTTGTGCTGAACTAATAGAAAAAACTGTTGCTCCTTGTAAGACTGCTCTAAAAGACGCTGGACTTTCTGCAGGTGAAATTGGCGAAGTAATTTTAGTTGGTGGTATGACTAGAATGCCAAAAGTTATAGAGACTGTAAAAAATTTCTTTGGTAAAGAACCAAACAAAAGTGTGAACCCTGATGAAGTGGTTGCAATTGGTGCTGCAATTCAAGGTGGAGTATTACAAGGAGATGTTAAGGATGTACTTTTATTAGATGTAACTCCTTTATCACTTGGTATCGAAACTTTAGGTGGAGTAGTAACTAAATTAATTTCAAAAAATACTACGATCCCAACTAAAAAAAGCCAAGTATTTTCGACAGCTGAAGATAATCAGCCTGCAGTTTCTATAAGAGTGTTTCAAGGAGAAAGAGAAATGGCAGCAGATAATAAATTACTTGGAACTTTTGATTTAACTGGAATTCCACCTGCTCCAAGAGGTGTTCCACAAATTGAAGTAACTTTTGATATTGACGCTAACGGTATTGTAAGTGTCTCCGCAAAAGATAAGGGAACAGGAAAAGAGCAAAAAATTCAAATTCAAGCTTCTGGAGGATTATCCAAAGAAGAAATTGAGAAGATGGTCAAAGATGCCGAGGCTAACAAAGAAGCAGATAAAAAGAAAAGAGACGAAGTTGACGCTAAAAATCAAGGAGACTCTCTTGTGGCTTCTACTGAAAAAAGTTTAAAAGAACACGGTAGTAAAATTACTGATGCCGATAAAAAAACTATCGAAACTGATATTCAGAATTTAAAAGATGCTTTAAAATCTGATAATATTGAAGATGTTAAATCTAAAACTCAAACCTTAATTCAATCTTCAATGAAACTTGGGGAAGCTATTTATAAAGAACAACAAGCAAAAGCAGGTCCTCAAGGTGGTTCAACAAAATCTGAGGGTAAAGATGAAAAAAAAGAAGATGTTGTTGATGCAGAATACGAAGAAGTAAAAGACGACAAAAAAGATAGTGCTTAATTAAAATTTTTAGGCACAAGGATTTTGAAGTATGGCTAAAGCCGATTATTATGATGTATTAGGTGTTAGCAGAAATGCTTCAAAAGAAGACATTAAAAGTGCATACCGAAAATTAGCAATGCAATATCACCCGGATAGAAACCCGGGAAATAAAGAAGCAGAAGGAAAATTTAAAGAAGCTTCAGAAGCATATCAAGTCTTATCCGACTCTGAAAAGAAAAAAAATTATGATCAGTTTGGTCATGCCGCTTTTGAAAATGCAGGGCCTGGCGGAGGATTTAGTGACTTTGGTGGTTTCGATTCAGATGCTTTTTCAGATATTTTTGATGATTTCTTTGGTGATTTTATGGGGTCTGGTCGAAGAGGCAGGGGTGGTAGAAAAGGTTCAAGATCTATAAGAGGATCAGATTTAAAAATAAATGTCGAAGTATCCTTAGAAGAAGCTTACCAAGGCAAAAAAACAACATTTAACATTAATTCTTCTGATAAATGTTCAACTTGTTCTGGCTCAGGTGCAGCGCCTGGATCAAAAACTAAAGTATGTGGTACCTGTGATGGACAAGGAAAAGTTAGATCGAGACAAGGTTTTTTTACTCTTCAACAAACCTGTCCGGACTGTAGAGGAGAAGGAGAGATTATTGGAAAAGCCTGCTCTGATTGTAGGGGTAGCGGTACTATAAAAAATAAAAAAACTCTTAATATTCAAATTCCAAAAGGTGTTGATGATGGGACCAGAATTAGACTAGCTGGGAAAGGAGAAGCTGGATCCAAAGGTGGAAGTGCAGGGGATTTATATGTCTTTATAACCGTGAGAAAACACGATCTTTTTCAAAGAGAAGAGGAAAATTTATATTTTGAGCTTCCTATATCTTTTTCAGATGCAGCTCTTGGAACCTCGGTTGAAATACCAAGCATTGATGGTTCTAAATCAAATGTAAAAATTCCTGCTGGAACACAAAATGGAAAACAATTAAGATTGAAAGATAAAGGAATGCCTACACTTAGAGGGTCTGAATTTGGAGATTTATATCTTCAAATAAAAGTCGAAACTCCAATAAATTTGAGTAAAGAACAGAAGGATTTACTTGAAAAATTTAGAAATTTAGAAGATTCTAAAAATAAACCAGAAAACGAAAGCTTTTTTAGAAAAGCTAAAAAATTTTGGGAAAATATTAATTCATGAAAAAAATAAATATTACCATCACTGGCGGTCTAGGCCGTATGGGAAAAATTTTAATTAATAAAACTAAAAAAGATAAATCCTTAAAATTATACTCTGTAACCGAATACAAAGAATTTAAACAAGGGGGAATTCATTATCAAAAAAATTCTAGCTCTGCAGTCAAAGGAACAAATGTGATCATTGATTTTTCTCGCCCTAATGCAACTATGGAAATGTTGAAATTAGCCTTAAAATACAAAAAAAAAATGATTATTGGAACTACTGGTTTTAATAACTCTCAATTAAGTTTTATTAAAAAAGCTTCTAAAAAAATTTCTATATTACAATCTGGAAATATGAGTCTTGGGATTAATTTAATGCAATTTGTGTCAAAAATTTTATCTAAAGGTTTCCTCAAAGACTATCAGATAGAAATACATGATGCCCATCATATTAAAAAAGTCGATTATCCATCTGGGACAGCGTTAATGCTGGGGCATGCAGTTGCAAATGGAAAAAATAAAACGTTAAATCAATTAAAAGGTAAAATATTTTTAAACAAAAATGGTAAAGGACGAAATAATAAAATAAATTTTTACATTATTCGAAAAGGTAAAATTCCAGGTGTCCATTCAGTTGTTTTTCAAAATAAACAGGAAAAAATAGAAATTAAGCATACAGCAAATTCTAGAGAATTATTTGCGGATGGAGCAATCAATGCTGCAAAGTGGCTAGCAAATAAAAAAACTGGACTTTATAATATGCATGACGTTTTAAATATTCGCTAACGTGAATCTTCAAAGCGAAAACATATTTAAGGCATTAAGCAAAATAATAAAAAATCCAAAAAGTGATTTAAAATATAAAAATAAATTTACCCTATTAGTTTCTGTTGTGTTATCTGCGCAGTGTACAGATGTGAATGTCAACAATGTAACAAAAAATATATATCCAATGTTTAATCAACCTGAGCACTTCCTAAAACTAGGTAGAAAAAAAATTGAAAAATTAATCAAAAGTATTGGATTGTTTAGAAATAAGGCAAAAAGCATTTATAATTTATCAAAGCAAATTTTAGAAAAACACAAAGGGCAAGTTCCAAATAATTTTGATGAGTTATATGCACTTCCTGGAGTGGGAAGAAAAACAGCAAACGTTGTATTAAATGAAGGGTTTGGAAAACCAACTATTGCAGTAGACACCCATATATTTAGAGTAAGTAATAGAACAAAACTTGCACAAGGAAAAAACCCGGATGAAGTAGAAAAATCTTTACACAAGGTAGTTCCTAAAAAGTATTTAAAAGATGCTCACCACTTGTTATTGCTTCATGGAAGATATACTTGCAAAGCTAGAGTTCCTAGGTGTAATCAGTGTGTAATAAAAAAATATTGTAAGTTTGAAAATAAAATTTCTTAATGAAAATTTTAGGAATAGGTAACGCAATCGTAGATGTGATCTGCAAGGTAGACGATAAGTTTCTTAAAGATCATAAATTAACTAAGGGAACGATGAAACTAGTAGATGAACTAGAATTTCAAATTCTCTTATCTAATTTGACAATAGAAAATTCTATAGCAGGTGGCTCTGTCGCAAATTCTATAGTCGGACTTGCTCAACTTGGAAACAAAGCTGGTTTTATTGGAAAAGTAAATGATGATACACTGGGCAAAGTTTATGAGGAAAGTTTAATAAAAGAAAAAGTTAATTTTTGTTATAAAAAAAAACATGAATCCATTCCAACTGGTACTTGTTTAATTTTGATAACACCTGATTCTGAGAGAACGATGTGTACCTTTTTAGGTATTGCTGGAAAAGTTAATGAAAATGATATTGATGAAAATATTATAAAAAGCTGTGATATGATTTTTCTTGAAGGTTATTTGTGGGATAAAGGAGAACCAAAATCTGCATTTGATAAAGCAATACAGTTTGCAAAAAAGAAAGCTATGTCTTTATCAGATAAGTTTTGTGTAGACCGTCATAAACTAGATTTCTTAGATCTGGTTAAAAATAAATTAGACATTACATTTGCAAATGAACAAGAAATTTATGCTTTACTTGATACTCAGAATTTCGAAGAGGTAATTCAATTTTGTAAAAGTATAAAAAAATTAATTGTTATAACCAGATCTTCTAAAGGTAGTATTGCAATTCAAGGGGACAAAGTATTTGAATGTCAGGCAAGAAAAAATTTAAATATTGTTGATTTAACTGGTGC
>JAYQRG010000028.1:0-10820 GCA_038146245.1 Candidatus Pelagibacteraceae bacterium
TTTCCTTTTTCATTATTTAAAAATTTACATTTTGATAAAACTATATTTTCTTCTTGCCTTGGGTTTAAGTAATTTAACGTTGTAACAATATTCCAACGATCCATTTGACCTTGGTTGATTTGTTGCGTTCCGTGGTAAAGTCCTGAGGTATCTCCTAAACCGATAGTATTTGCAGTTGCAAATAATCTAAAATATTTATTTGCTTTGATAACTTTATTTTTATCTAACAAAGTAAATTTACCATCGCTCTCCAAAACTCTTTGAATCACAAACATTACATCGGGTCTTCCAGCATCGTATTCATCAAACACCAAAGCCACAGGATTTTGCAAAGACCATGGTAAAACACCTTCTCTAAACTCTGTAACTTGTTTGTTATCTTTAATTACAATTGCATCTTTGCCGATCAGATCAATTCTGCTGATATGACTGTCTAAATTTACTCGTACACATGGCCAATTTAATCTAGCTGCAACTTGTTCAATATGGGTTGATTTCCCCGTTCCATGGAAACCTTGAACCAAAACTCTTCTATTCTGAGAAAATCCTGCAAGAATAGCTAAAGTTGTTTCTTTATCAAAAATATAATTTTCATCGATCTCAGGAACATAATCATTTTTTTTTGAAAAAGCAGGAACTTCAAAATCTGCATCGATATTAAACGTTTGTTTTACAGATATTTTTAAATCAGGTTTTTCTAAAAAGTGACTATCCAACATTTTTTTTATTTTCAACAGTAATGCTATTCTTTAAATAAGAGTAAGCAATAGTTATTTCTTTTAGTTTTTCTTCGTGTTTTTTATCTCCTTTGTTCATATCAGGATGATATTTTTTCACAAGTTTTTTGAACTGTTCCTTTATAGCAAACCAGCTGGCATCTTCTTTTAACTCCATTTTTTTAAGAGCCGCAATTTGTTTTTTATCAAAATGACGATGCCTATCCGATAAATCTTTTTTCAATTTTGAGAAAGATAAGAAATCATCATCGATGGCATTATCCCATAATTTTTTAAAAAAATTATCTTTAGAACCAAATTTAAGAGTTTTTTTATGACCTATAATGTCTTCGCTAATAAAGTCTTCGATTTCAGGCTGGGACATTCCATCAAAAAAATCCCACTCTTGATTATAAATTTTAATATGTTCTTCGCAAAACCATAAAATTTTATCATTTTCTTTAGATGGAGCTCGAAATTCACCAGAATTTAAACATCCTTTCCAATCGCAACTCGTATTTGCAGAAGATATATATTGTTCATAGTGGTCTTTGCAAAAAATAAGATACTCTTTATTTTTTTTGTCTTTAATTAAAACTTCTTTATAACCAAGTTCAATACAATTATTTTTTTGACATTTTTTTTTCATTTTTATTAGATAAAATATATTATTAAATTTTTTATGGAACTGGAACAAAATATTAAAAAAAAAATTTGCGAAAAACTAAAAGTCGATCAAATTGAAATTATAAATAATTCTCACTTACACCAACATCATGCAAGCTCGCCTAAGACAAAATATAGTCATTTAAAAATCATTGTGAAGAGCAAAGAATGGTATCAGCAGCCAAGAATTAAATTGCATCAGATGATATACAGTATTCTAGAGCAGGAATTAAAAAATGTTATTCATGCATTAGAAATTGAAGTTATTGAATAGTTCTTTTTTCTGGCAAGGTAACCTTGATTTGAGTAATTTGGTTTTTGTTTTTATTTAAAATTTCATAAATAATGTCATCATAAATAAACACTTGTCCAACCTCAGGAAAAGATTCTGTTTTGTGGATAATAAATCCAGCAAGGGTAGATGCAAATTCAGTAGAAATATTTAGATCTAGTTCACGATTAAAATCTCTAATATTGACATCTCCTCGAATTTTAAATTGTCGAGGTTCCAATCTTCTTATTCCAAGAGTGCTTATATCTTTTTCATCAAATATATTTCCAACAATTTCTTCTATGATGTCCTCAATAGATATTAATCCCATAAGCTCACCATACTCATCTACTACAAAAGCTATTTTTTCTTTTCGTTGAATAAACTCGTTTAGTTGATCTTTTAGTTTAGTTGTTTCTGGAATAAACCATGGTTCTAAAATACCAGATTTAATTTGATCAAGACTAATTTGACCTTTATCGTTTAAATTGGCTAGGATATTTTTAGCATAAAGAACTCCTATTATATTATTAGGATTATTTTTCCATATCGGTATTCTACTAAACAAACTTTTAGATATCTTTTCAATCATCGTATCCGTTTCATCTAAATTTATAGAATAAATATTTTTTCTATGAGTCATAATTTTTTCAACCGTTACTTCTTTTAGATCGAGTATTGCATTTAACATGTCACTTTCATCCTTATGGAGCTTTCCCTCATCCTCATGCATATTAATAATATTTCTTATATCTTCTCTTGCCGTAGTGACGGTTTTCGGGTTACTTTGAATTTGAAAAACTCTAAAAAAAACACTGTTCATTTTTTTTACAATAAAAAGTAAGGGATAAAATATCGTTAAACATACTTTTAAAATTGTTGAAGCTCCAAGCGCAAATCGATCCGATTTATTCAAAGCAATATTTTTTGGGATAATTTCTGCAAAAAGCACAATGACAACCGTCATTAAAATGGTAGAGTAAAAAACTCCATTTTTTCCATAATAATCAATCAAAATAGCTGTAGCCAAAACAGTAGTAAAAATATTTACGATATTGTTGCTTATTAGCAAAAAACTAATTAACTCTTCTTTTCTCTCAATCAACTTTAATAGAATTTTTGCTTTAAGATCTCCTTTAGTAGAAAGTCTATGAACTTTGCTTTTATTTATCGAGGTGATGGATGTTTCTGATGCAGAAATGAGTCCTGAAAGTACAATTAATAATACAATGTATAAAACAGAAATGAGACTACTGTGTTCCACTTAGTAAGCTTTTTTAAGTATTGGTAAAAAGGCTTTTTTGATATCTGATTTTTTTATAATCGCTTTACCTATTGTTTTTAATAAAATTAACTTTATTTTTTTTGTTTCAACTTTTTTATCTTTTTCCATAATCTTTAATAATTTACCAAGATCTTTCTTTTTAATGAAGGATGAATATTGATAAGGAATTTTATGATTTTTATAGAACTGTTCAATTTTTTCTAATTCTTTTTTGCTTAAAAATCCCATTGAACTAGATATTTTTGCAGCAACCAACATTCCAATAAAAACAGCCTCTCCATGAATTAATTTTTTAGAATAACCGGTAAAAGTTTCTAACGCGTGTCCAAAGGTGTGACCAAAGTTTAATATAGCTCTTATGTTTTTTTCCTTTTCATCTTTTTTCACAATTACAGATTTACATTTACAACTTTCATAAATTGCTTTTTCTGTAACCATGTCATTTTTTTGTAAAATTATTTTTTGAAAATTTATATTCAACCAATTAAAAAATTTTTTATTCATAATGAGCGAGTACTTTAGAATTTCTGCAGATCCAGCAATTAGTTCTCTTTTAGGAAGAGTTCGAAGAGTTTCAGTATCAATTAAAACAAAATCTGGCTGATAAAATGTGCCGATTAAATTTTTTCCAAAACTATTATTAATTCCTGTTTTTCCTCCCACAGAGGAATCTACTTGAGATAGTAAAGTAGTAGGGATTTGAACAAAAGAAATACCTCTTTTAAATATACTTGCAGCAAAACCAGCAAGATCCCCAATCACACCACCTCCAAGGGCCACAACTAAATCTTTTCTGTCAAAATTATTTGCTGATAAAAGATTATCTATTCTTATAATTGTTTTATTACTTTTTATTTTTTCACCATATGACAGTACTATTAATTTAGTAAAAATATTTTTTTTTATATTTTTTTTTAAGTGATAAATATATTTTTTTGGAATGTTAGAAGAAGTTATAATTAGTATTTTATTTACTTCTGGTAAAATTTTTTTTTGAATTAAACCAAATTTTTTAATTATATTTTTTTCGATTACAATAGGGTAGGTTTTATCTTTTGTTCTAACTAGTAATTTTTTCATATTTATTTAAAATTAATTTCACTAACTGTTTAGGATTTTCATCCTTAATATTAATACATAAATTAGCTAATCTATAATATTTTTTTCTATGATTTAAAGTTTTCAAAATAGAATTTTTTAAATTAGCATAATCTAACAAAGGTCTTTTATTTTTTGATTTTTTTAACCTCAAATATAAGGTGTTTAAACTAACATTAAACCATATAGAAATTGCTTTCCTTTTGATTAAGTTCCTAATTTTAGGATTAATAAATGCACCGCCCCCAATAGATATTACCCTAGGATCATGTGCTTTTAATACTGCACTACAAGCTTTATATTCAAGTCTTCTAAAAAAAGCCTCTCCATGTATTTTAAATATATTGCTTATTTTTTTTTTGAACGTTTTTTCAATAAGTTGATCGGTATCTACAAATGGGATTTTTAATTCTTTTGCTAAAATTCTTCCAATAGAGGATTTACCCGATCCCATCATACCAACTAAAACGATTGATTTGACCATTGCGCTTAAAAAACTTTTAATTTAATAACATATTTTTGTCTAAAATATTGTTAAATAATAAATCATGTTTAGAAATAAAATAATTAATCGTTTGTTTTTTGCGTTAATCTTAATTATCGGATTTATACTATTTGTTAATTATTTGGATTTATCTCCTAAATCTCAAACAATTATAAAAAAGATTCCTAATGATATCATTATTAAAGTTAAGTAAAAATTTAATAATTATATTTTTAATATCCTTTTCTCTATCCAGTCTAGTTTGTGCGGATAGCAAGGATATATGGCAAAAATCAAAGCAAATTAAAACAGATACTAAAAACGAAAATTTAGAGAAAGAAATTTTAAAAAAAAAGGAAAGTAACGATCTACCCCCGACTATCTTCGACAAAGAAAAGCTTAATTTTGGTATTCAAACAATTAGTGAGGCAGGAAGTATAAAAGATGATGAATTTATTTTTGGAATCTATGATCCTGCACAAACCGAAATCGGACTCGATTTTTGGAAAGATTATGAACCTAATAGAGTAGACGAAATTTTTCAAAAAATATCCACATCCAAAAGCAAAAGTGTAAATCGATTATTTGAAGAAGTGTTTTTCAGTAAGATTAATTTAAATGCATTTCCTGACAAAGGGGAAAGGTATCTCGGAGTAATAAGCGCCTGGATGATTAATTCAAAAAATGTTGAGATCGTAGATAAAGTTATTCACCAAAATAAAATTTTAGCTAAAAACTCTCAATTAATAAATTTTTTATTTAATTATTATTTAACTAATGGAGACGAAGGAAAAGCCTGCGGTTATTTAAATTATTCTGAAATAGATTTTGAAAATATGAATTTAGAAAAATATAAAATTTATTGTCACGCAAGAAAAAAAGAATTTAAAGCAGCGTTAAGTAAACTAGATCTTGCTCAAGAAAAGAAAAAATTTGATGTTTTTTTTATAGAAAAAATAAATTTTTTAACAGGGATTTCTAAAGATAAAAAAGAATCTGATTTTAATAACATTTTTAATGCTCATCTATCAATTATTGCCGATCCAGAATTAAATTTTGAATATACTAACTTTTCTAAAAATAAGGAGCTTAAAGATTATTTTTTTAAAAGTCAGTTAACCAATATTTATTTTAAAAAACTTTATTCTAATTCTATAAAATCGGATCTGGAGGAAAAAAAATTTTACAATTATCTAAATTTTTTAGAAAAAGCGGTTGATGAAAATTTATTTGAAAAAGAAAAATTATTTAATTTTTATAAACAAATAAGATTTTCTGTAGATGAATTAGTGAATGCAAATACAATCGCATCTACAAGCTCAAAGTCAAATGCTTTAATTTATCAATCTTATTTAATATCTCAGCAACCAAAAAAAAAATATGAGGTATTAAATCAATTTCGCTCTAGTCTATTGCAGGCTGGTTTTAAAAACTATTCTAATTCTTTTTACACTGAAGAAATAATAAATTTATCAAAAAAAAGTAAAGAGGTTTTATCAAAAGACGATGTAGTTTTAGTTGAGAATATTGAAAAAAATAATATCAAAACATCAACTTATAACAATAATTTTCTATATAGCTCTGAGGTTAAATTTTTATTAAATGATAAAACAGAAAATAAGCAGCAGGAGAAATATAGGGAACTATTAAGGAAATTTTATAATGATTTTGATAACAAGAAATATTTAATTAATAATAAAGATATTTTACTGATTAATTTACTTTCAGAAAAGAAAATATCCATTCCATCTGATTTTGAAAAATATTTATATAAAAACGAAGTTTTTATTCCAAGCGATATATCCTATTATATGGATATCAATAAGAAAAGTTTGGCATTCTTAAAACTCCTTGAATTAGTATCAAGCTTAAATGAAAAATCTAAAAATTATATTTCTAACTCTTATAAAATAATGAAAACTTTTGAAATATTAAAATTAAATCATCTAAAAAATATTTTTATTACCTCTGAACTGAGCTAAGATAAATTTAATGAACTATTTAGATTTTGAAAAAGACTTAGAAACTTTAGATAAAAACCTAGAACAACTGCAAAATCCTTTTGAAAGCTCGGGGATATCTCGAATTGATAATAATGAAATAAACTCACTCGAGCAAAAAATTCAAACTAAGTTAGATGAAATTTATCTTAATCTTGACGGTTGGAAAAAAACTAAAATTGCAAGACATATGGACCGCCCAAGATCTAAGTTTTATATTGATAAAATTTTTAATAATTTTCAAATTATTTCTGGAGACCGATTATTTTCAGAAGATGAGTCAGTGATTGTGGGTTTTGCTAAAATTAATAATCATTCTGTATTAGTTATTGGCCAGGAGAAGGGAACCGATACACAAACAAGACTTCAAAGAAATTTTGGAATGATGAGGCCTGAAGGTTATAGAAAATGTATTCGCGTCATGAAACTTGCAGAAAACTTTAACATCCCAATTATTACTTTTGTTGATACCCCGGGGGCATATCCTGGAAAAGGAGCTGAAGAACGAGGGCAAGCAGAAGCGATCGCACAATCCATCAATTGCTGCTTATCTTTAAAAGTTCCAATCATAACAATCGTGATTGGAGAAGGGGGCTCGGGAGGAGCTATTGCGCTTGCAACCTCCAATAAGGTTATGATGTTAGAACATTCTATTTACTCTGTAATTTCTCCTGAAGGATGCGCGTCTATTTTATGGAAAGACGCAACTAAATCTAAAGAAGCAGCTGAGTCAATGCAAATCACAGCACAAAATTTATTTGAATATAAAATTATTGACGAAATTATTGAAGAACCAAAAGGTGGAGCCCACAGGTATCCCGAAATTACAGCTGACATTATGAAAGCTAAGATTAGTGATCATTTATCTATTTATAAAAGTATGCAACCTGAAGAAGTTATTAGAGAAAGAAAAGAAAAATTCAAAAATATATCAAAAAACTTACCTACAGATGTAAACATTATTACTTCAATTCAAAAAGACAGTTTAAAAAATATTTTTCAAAATAATAAAAAGTTTATTTTTATAGGGATTGTACTTTTGTTACTTTTATTATTACTCTTACGCTAAAGCACCACAGCAGTTTTTAAATTTTTTACCTGTTGCCTCACATTTTTCATTTCTAGAAATACTGTTTTTATCTTTATTATTTAACAAACATCCATCAGGTTTTTTTGCTGAACCTAAGTCTTTAGATAGATCCTCGGTAATATTTTGATCTAAAGAAACTTCAATATTAGAAAGGAAAATAATGATACTTTCTTTTATTTTTTCTAACAAATTTTGAAAAAGCATGAAGCTTTCTTTTTTATATTCATCAATTGGATTTTTTTGACCATAACCTCTTAATCCAATTACCTGTCTTAATTGTTCTAAATATTGAAGATGATTTCTCCATTCAAAATCTAGGTTTTGTAAAAAGATTTTTTTCTCAATGTCTTGGTTTACTTCATCCCCGACCTGACTAATCCTAATTTTTCTTTTCTCATAAAATTTGTTTTCTAGTTTAGATTTTTTATCTTTAGGACTTAATTTTAAAAAAGTATCAATATCGGAATCTTCAAGTTTAGCGCCTAAGATTTTTTCTAGCTTGGCTTTTAAAGTAGCTTTATCTAAAGACTGACCTGAATCTTTTTGACTTGTCAGATCTAAAATCACCTCATCAAAAATATTATTTATAATTGAATAAATTTCTTTGCTTTTTAAAATGGCAAGCCTTTGTTCATAGATTACTTTTCTTTGTTCGCTCATGACATCGTCAAATTGTAAAAGAGTTTTTCTAATATCAAAATTTCTACCCTCAACCTTTTGTTGAGCTTTTTCTAAAGCTTTATTGATCCATGGATGATCAATAGACTCTCCTTCTTTTAACCCAAGTTTTTGGAGCATATAGTCAATTTTTTCAGATCCAAAAATTCGCATCAAATCATCCTGTAAACTTATATAAAAAACAGATTTTCCAGCATCTCCCTGTCTTCCAGATCTTCCTCTTAATTGGTTATCAATCCTTCTACTCTCATGTCTCTCAGTGCCTATAACTAATAAACCTCCAGATTTTTTTACATTTTCTTTATCTTGCTCAAAGATTTTCTTTTCTTGTTCTTTGTTTTCTGAATTTTTTAGTCTTAAATCTAAATTTCCACCTAACTGAATATCGGTTCCTCTGCCTGCCATATTCGTAGCAATCGTAACTGCACCAGGTCTTCCTGCTTCTGCAATAATGTTAGCTTCTTTCTCATGTTGCTTGGCGTTAAGAACATTGTGTTTAATATTTTTTGTTTTTAAAATTTCAGAAATTTTTTCAGATTTTTCTATACTAGTTGTTCCTACCAAAACAGGTTGATTACTTTTTTTTGCTTCTTCTATATTTTGAATAATCGCATGAATTTTTTCTTTATCTGTTCTAAAAATTTTATCATTTAAATCCTGTCTAATCATAGGTGCGTTTGTTGGTATTTCGACTACGTCTAATTTATAAATTTGATAAAACTCTTCTGCTTCCGTCAAAGCAGTTCCTGTCATTCCAGATAATTTTGGATATAAACGGAAATAATTTTGGTATGTGGTGGATGCAAAAGTTTGATTTTCTGATTGGATTGGAACGCCTTCTTTCGCTTCTAATGCTTGGTGAAGTCCATCCGAGTATCTTCTTCCCTCAAGAACTCTACCTGTAAACTCATCAATAATCTGAACCTGATTATCTCTAACAATGTAATCTTTATCTTTTTGAAATAAAAAATTAGCTTTTAGAGATTGGTTGATGTGATGCACATAAATTAAATTTCTTGGATCATAAAAGTTATTACTTTTTAGCAATTTTAATTCTGAAAGTTTTTTTTCAACAAAATCAACACCTAAATCATTTAAAGTTGCGCTACGATCTTTTTCATCTACTTGATAGAATTCTTTTTTTAATTCATTTACAATTTTGTTACATAAAAAAAATTCTGTTGAGGTGTCTTCTGCAGGACCTGAAATAATAAGCGGAGTTCTTGCCTCATCAATCAGGATGCTATCTACTTCATCTACAATACAAAAATTAAAATCTTTTTGAACGATATCGTCTAAAGATAATTTCATATTATCTCTCAAATAATCAAATGCGAATTCGTGATTAGTTCCGTACACGATATCACACTTATAAATTAATTTTTTTTGCTCATCTGGAGTATCGCTGGTTAAACACCCAACACTTTGACCTAAAAAATTATATATTTTTCCCATCCATTCCGAGTCTCGTTTTGCAAGATAGTCATTGATAGTTACAATATGTACACCATTTCCCGACAGACTATTTAAATAGGCAGCTAAGGTTGCAACTAAGGTTTTTCCTTCCCCAGTTTTCATTTCTGCTATTTTTCCTTGATGTAAAACAATCCCCCCCATCATCTGGGCATCAAAATGTCTTTGACCAATCGTTCTTTTTGCAGCTTCACGAACCAAAGCAAATGCAGTAGGTAAAATTTTATTTAAATCGGGATCAGTTTTTAAAATATTTTTTAATTCTTTTGTTTTATTTTTGATTTCATCATCGGATAACTTAATTAAACTTTCTTCAATTTTATTAATATCTTCTACAGTTTTTTTAAGCTGGCTAATTTTACGAGAGTTGTTAGATCCAAAGAAGTTTGTAAATATTTTTTTTAACATCTTAATAACTTACTATTTATTGTTAGTAAAAAAAGCACTTGTATCCTATAAACCGCACAACTATCAATTAATAATATATGGATAATCAATTAAAAACCCTTTTTAAAAAAAGATTTTTAAAAGGAATAGGCAAGCAACTCATATCTGCCAATCCAGTTAAAGGTGTAGAAATTTCAACTGCAAACGCAGGTTTATATAAAAAAAAGAAAAGAGATGATTTAACTCTTTTTTACTTTAAAGATGGAGCCACGTTAGCAAGTGCTTATACTACTTCTAAAGTTTGTGCCGAATGTATTCATTGGAATAAAAAAATTAGTAAAGAGCAAAAGATAAAAGCTTTGTTTGTTAATACTAAAAATGCAAATGCCTTAACAGGCACACAAGGTTTCAATTCTTTAAAAAAAATTGCAAATTTTTTAGATGTAACAAAAAAAATTAAAAAAAATGAAATTTTGTTTTCATCTACCGGGGTAATAGGTGAGAAATTTCCTATTGATAAAATTAAAATTCATTTACCAAATTTAATTAATAATTTAAAACCTTCTAATTCAGTCAATTGGATCAGATCAGCCAAGGCCATAATGACAACTGATACGATTGGAAAATTAAGTCAATCCACTTATAAAATACAAAATAAGAATAGCTATATGG
>JAYQRG010000029.1:0-10190 GCA_038146245.1 Candidatus Pelagibacteraceae bacterium
GGAACATACATTTTTGCACCTGAATGATTAATTCTTTTAATGTAATGACCTGTTGCAAGAGCATCTGCATTTATTAACTTCGATGATTTAAAAAGATCTCTGAATTTTACCATTTGATTACAGTTAATACATGGAACTGGGGTTTCTCCTTTTAAATAACTATCTACAAATTGATCAATCACTGACTCTTTAAAAATAGACTCATAATCAAAAACTTTATGTTCAATTTTTAATTGATCGCATACTTTTTTTGCATCATAAATATCTTGACCGGCACAGCAGGTACCTTTTTTTTTACCAATCTTTCCGTAATCGAAAAGTTGAAGTGTTATACCAATAACATCATATCCATTTTCTTTTAAAATTCCTGCTACCACCGAAGAATCAACTCCTCCAGACATTGCGACTACAATTTTGTTTTTTGTTTTAGGAAGATCCATGTAATCTAACTGTTTAAAATCTGTGGTTGATAAATGCATATTCAACATATATCACGATGTTATCAAAAAAAAATTATGTATTTTGATTTTGATCCAGGAGATTTTGTAATTAACCCAAAAAATAAAGATTGGGGAATTGGCCAAGTTCAAAGTATTGTTAAAAATATTGTAACTATTAATTTTAATCATGCAGGAAAAAAAACAATAAATTTAAAAAATATTCAAATAATCAAGTATTCTGATGAAAATAAATAAATTAAAAAAAATTATAGAGTCTCTTATTCCAACCTTTTATTTAGCTGGAAAAAAATCTATTGCTTTATCAAAAAAATTAAAAGTTTTTAAAAAAAAAGATGGCACTTCAGTTACCAATGGTGATTTGGAAGTTAACAAAATAATCCAAAAAAAAATTAAAAGCTTAACCCCAGAATTAGAGATCATTTCAGAAGAAAATATCAAAGGACACATTTATAAAAAAAGAGATAATTTTTGGTTAATTGATCCTATCGATGGAACAAATGGTTATATTAAGGGTGAGAAAGAATATACTTTAAATGCTGCGATTATTTTAAAAAGAAAGCCAGTAGCTGGAATTATTTATGCTCCGAAATTAAATAGACTATTTTATTCGTACGGTCCTAGAAATGCCTATGAAATCAGTGGCAAGAAAAAAAATAAATTAGACTGTAAAAAAAATATTAGAAATACCAATATAGGAATAACCAGCTCATCTAATCCTTCTGATTATATTCTAAAGATATTAAAAAAAAATAATGTAGTAAGTTTTAAAGAAATAAGAAGCTCTCTTAAATTTTGTCTAATAGCAGCAAATGAATATGATATATACGCTGCAAGACCTAGAGCAAAAGAATGGGATATAGCCGCTGGTCACGCTATCGCCTCTCATGCAGGTGCTGTAATTACAACGCATAGCAATAAAAAAATTCTATATGGAAAAAAGGATTTTTCTAATCCATCCTTATTAGTGAAAAGAAAAAAACTATTATGAGGTCAAAAAAATTGCTATTTAAAACAAATAAAGTTATTTAATATTTATAAAAAATGAAAAAATTTTTTATTATATCTTTAGTATTTTTATTAAATTCTTGTGTGGGCCCCTCAGGATTGATTGGGGAAAATATGTTTGCAATAGTCGGAGCTAAAACTGGTGAACAAGCAGCTGTCTCTTACGCAACATCTCATGTAACTGATCAAATTTCAATTAATCAAACTGGCAAAACTAAAGCTGAACTACTAGCTTCTGAAGTTACAAAAAAAGACTGCAAAAGAGAAGATTTGACTACTATCACTTGTAAATAATCATCTTCGATGATTAAAAAAATTCTAATTATTATAGTTTTAGTATCTATATTTGGAATCCTAGTTTTTAATTTTACAAGAAGATTTATGCAAAAAAAACTTAATCAAATTTCCAAAAGAAAAAAAAAATTTTAAAGTTTTTTTTCATAAATGCTTAATTCTTTTTTATCTAAAGACAAAACATCTTTGGAAATTTCATAGTTAAATCCTGATCTAGCTAAAACAGCCATATCTTTTTTATAATATAGTTCTTTATTAGCATCAGGACGATATGGTCCTATTCTCTTTTTTTTACAAATTCGAATAGCAGAATATAAATCTGGATTAACTTGATCGTTATATATTTTCTGGATTGTGTTTTTTAAATTGTCTTGGTTAATTCCTTTTTTTAATAAATGTAATCTAATTTTATTAACTGAATATCCTCGTTTTAATAAATTTTTAGACTTAATTTCAGAATATAATTGATCGTTTAAAATTCCATTTTCTTCAAGTTTTTCCAGACATTGATTTACCATCTCCATAACCTTTGATTTTTCTAAAGAAGTATCTTGATTATCTAATACTTTTCTAAACAGATAAACTTGTAAACTTTTTTTGGATGGATGATACTTCTCAAGGTATTTTAATGCTAAATTATAAATTTCATCATAATTTTTGTATTTTTCATGAATTGATTTAGAATGATTCATAGATAAACTAATCACTAACACATGATGCAAACAATCAAAGAATTTTTTACCTTAGATATGATTTACCAATTCGCAAATATTGGTGTGATCCCTCTTTGGTTGTTAATAATTTTTTCACCTAATTCTAAAAGTGCATCAATATTAATTAATAATATATTTTTACCGTTAATATTAGCTTCTACCTATATTTACCTAGTTTATCAGTTGATAAATCCTGATACTTTTTTATTGATTAAAAAGAAAACAGGATTCTTAGAAATATTTCAATTATATTTAGGTATAGATCAGTTAAGTTCTGTTTTAAGCAATAAAATATTTTTATTAGTATTCTGGATTCATTTCTTATCGCTTAGTATTTTTTTAGGATTATGGATTTCAAAGGATGCGATTAGGCTTAATATTCACAAATATGTAGTGATAGTTCCTTTGATATTAACCTATTTTACAGGACCTGTAGGCTTGTGTTTATATTTGTTTTTACGGATAATCATCTGTCAAAAATTTAAAATACATGACTAAAAAAATAAAAAACATTGATTTTTATTTTGATATTAGCAGCCCCTACTCTTATCTAGCGCATACTCAAATTAGAAAATTTGAAAAATTAAATAATATAAAAATAAATTATTTACCTATTTTATTAGGAGGGCTTCACATTCTAGGAAATATTACAGCACCAGGTCTTAACCCTGTGAAAGCTAAGTATATGATTAAAGATTTAAAAGCTTGTGCAGATTTTTATAAAATTGATTATCAGTTTAATAGATATTTTCCTCTAAAAACCGTTAACATTATGAGAGGTGCAATAGTTGCTGAAAAAGAAGGTTACCTTTCTACTTATATAGATAAATTTTATAAAGCGGCTTGGGTAGACTCTCTTAATTTAAACGATCCAAAAATAGTTGAAAAGGTTTTAAAAAATATAGATTTAAATATTAATTCTTTTTTAGAAAAAATCAGTGATCAAAAAATTAAAGATGAGCTAAAAACAAGAACAGAAAATGCTTTTAACAAAGGTGTTTTTGGAGCTCCTACTTTTTTTGTAGGATCAAAAATGTTTTTTGGTCAGGACAGATTAGAATTTGTATTTAGAGAAGCGAAAGCTTAATCGACTTTTTCTACTTCAAAACCAGTTTTAACTATTGCGCTAAAGCCACCTTCTACATGACAAACATTGTCAAAACCCATATCTTGTAAAGCTTTTGTAGCTAAAGCACTTCTCCAGTTGGATGCGCAATAAAGTATCTTCATTTGATCTAAAGATATTTCTTTTTTATAATAAGGACTTTCTGGATCTAGCCAAAACTCAAGCATACCTCTTGGCATATGCTTTGCATTCTTAATCTTTCCAGTTTTTTGAAGCTCCCTTATATCTCTGATGTCTATTAATAAAGCTTTAGAATCTTGATTTAGTATTTTTTTTAATTCTTCTGGAGTGATAGTTTTTATTTGACTTAAAGCATCATTAACTAGTTGCTTAGAAGTTTTTAATTTCATAATGTATTTTCATATAATGAAAAAAAGACAAAACAAAACAAATACTTTTTTTAAAAGAAAATTTGTTCAAATATGTAGGTTTTTTGGTTTTGAATTAATCGATCAATCTAATTTAACATTAGCTTATAGTAAAAAAAATTTACAAGATGATTTAAGTCAAGCAGGAAAAAAATCTATACAAGTTCCGATAGGTGAAACGAAAATTACAAAAAAAATATCAAGTATTAAAATTATATTTAGATCTTGCACGTCAGAATTAATCATGGATCAAAATAAACAACGAATTTTCGAGAAGGATAAAAAAGAATATACATTTAGAGGTTTAAATTCTTTAATAAAATCGATTGAAATTTGTAAAAAACAATTTTCTTATGTCAAATTTGAATTGGTAGTAACAGACTCGAACTCGCATAAAGATGATATTGTAATTATAAAAAAAATATTGAACCAATGCTCCTTCAAAAATAGCTATGTTGAAGTTCATTTAGAAAAATTTAGAGATAAAATTGTTGGAGATTATTCCAAAGCAAAGTTTTCTAATATGGCGAATTTCTATACGTCTTTACTTATTGCTAAAGAATCTAATGATGATTTATTTTTCCTAGTTGAGGATGATTATATCTTTGAGGAAAAAAGTATCTTGGAAATGCTTTATGCTTACGAAAAACTTTATACTATTTTTAATAAAGAATTAATTTTGTTACCTGCGGATTATCCATATCTTTATCAAAATATAGAACCTGCTCAAATATTAATTGGAAATCAATATCATTGGAGAACTGTTTCGGAAAGTCTTGTTACCTTCATGATACATAAAAAAATTATTGAAGAATTCTATCTGGAGCTAATTCAAATGGCTTCTAAATGGGAAGATCCTTGGGAGACAACTCTGCATCAAATTTACAAAAAATATATTTGCTTATCTCCAATTCCTTCTCTATCCATGCATTGCGCAAATATAAATTCAGTTTATGGAATTTCTCCCAATGTAAATTGGGATGAGCTTTGGAAAAAAAGTAAATTTGAATATTAACTAAATTTTAGCTAACGAATTCTTCTTCCTTAATACCTAAAAAATATAATACTGTTTTTAAGTCTGTAAATTGAATTTGAGTTTCAATATTATCTTTTACTATTTTATGAGCGTAATAACCGATTCCTAGACCAGAGTTTTTTAACATGGTTAAATCATTAGAACCATCGCCAATGGATACGAATTCTGAAAATTCGATTTTTTCTTTTTTGGATAATTCTTCCATATATTTATATTTAGAATTCTTTTCTCCGGTAATTGGCACATATTCTCCAGTAAACTTTTCTTGGTCGTCAAATAAAAAATCATTGCTAATGATATTTTGAAAGCCTAATTTTTCTCCGACAAAAGTAGAGATGGGTCTAAACCCTCCAGTTATTAAAGAAGTAATATAATTTTTACTATTTAATGTTTTAACTAGTACATCAGACCCTGGATTAAATTTTACTTGCTCTAACACTTTGTTTATTAAAGATTTTGGCTTACCTTTTAAATAATTTACTCTTGTGCTTAAAGTGGTTCTTAAATCTATTTTACCTTCCATTGCAAGCTTACTTGTCTCATCAATATTTGCTTTTACACCACTGATTTTTACAAGATCGTCTAATGTCTCATTAGCTATAATAGTAGCATCCATATCAGATAAAAAAACTTTTTTATTTACTGGATTGCTTTCGCAAAAACAGTAATCAACTTTTTTTTGAAAGAAAACTTTTTTTATATGTTTGATTTTATCTTTTTCAAAATTTTTAATTTGAAACTTTAATGCTGTTGCAGACAAAGTTTCAGAGTTCTGAATATCTAAAAAAAAACTAGATTTTAAAAAATCTTTTACTTCATTAGGTTCGATTTTTTGATTTGTTACAATGACAAGATCAAAATTACTCATTAAAACTTAGATATTTAACTTGTAAAACCAAAGGTAATTTTTTGATTTGTTCAATAATTTTTTGATCTACTAGCGTATCTGTAGAAATAAGAGCGATTGCCTCTCCCCCTGAACTTTTTCTTCCAAGATGGAAAGTTGCAATATTAATTTTATTATCCGCTAATATTTTAGATAAACTACTTATAAATCCAGGTTTGTCCTCGTTGCTAATATAAAGGTTATGCTGCAAAACTTCAGCTTCAATTTTAATATCTTTAATAGATACAATTCTTGGCTTTCCTGCAAACAATGTTCCGGATACTGATCTGGTCTGTTTGTCTGTAGTAATAGTTAAGGTAATTAAAGATTGATATTCGCTAACTTTATCACTTTTAATTTCAGTAACATCAATTGATTTACTTTTTGCAACATGAAGTGCATTGATCACATTAACTGAATCTAAGTTTGGTTTTAATAATGAAAAAACTATTGTTTGTTTTAAAGGCTGAGTATTTAATTCTGCAGCAGATCCTTCAAATTCTATTTGAACTTTTTTGATAGCATTTTCTGTTAACTGACCAGCAAACCCTCCTAAAATATTACAAAGTTTAAGATAAGGTTGAACTAAATTATATTCTTTTGCAGTTAATGAAAAAGTGTTTACTGCATTTTGAATTGCTCCAGTTTTTAAATAATCTGAAATTTGCTCTGCGATTTGAATTGCTACTTTTTCTTGAGCTTCTTTAGTTGACGCTCCTAAGTGTGGAGTTAAAATTAAATTTTTAGTTCCAAGCAATGGACTATTTTTTGGCGGCTCATTAACAAAAACGTCTAGAGCAGCGCTAGCAACATGACCACTTTCTAAATTTGCTTTTAGAGCTTCTTCATCAATTAATCCACCTCTAGCACAATTTATAATTCTCACACCTTTTTTCATAATTTTAAAAGAGTCTTTATTTATAATATTTTTTGTTTTTTCATTTAACGGAGTATGAAGAGTAATAAAATCTGATCGTTTAAACAAATCTTCCAAAGTAACTTTCTCCACTCCTAACTCTAATGCTTTATCGTTTTGTAAAAAAGGATCAAAAACTAAAACTTTAAAATGTAATCCCAATGCTCTATTTGCAACAATGGATCCAATATTTCCACAACCAATAATTCCTAAATATTTTCCAGTAACCTCTACACCTTTAATTGTATTTTTTTCCCACTTTCCTTCGTGAGTAGTTTTGTCTGCAAAAGGAATTTGACGTGCAGTAGATAAAATTAAAGAAATGGCATGCTCTGCGGTAGTAATAGAATTTCCAAATGGAGTGTTCATTACTACTTTTCCATTATTGGTGGCTGCATCCAAATCCACATTATCAACTCCGATCCCTGCTCTTCCCACAACTTTTAAATTTTTTACAGTATCAAAAACTTTTTTTGTTACTTTTGTAGCTGATCTAACCACAAGACCATCGCATCCCTCTAACTCTTTAATTAATTGGTCTTCGGATAAACTATCTTTTACGATAGTTTCAATTTGATTATCTTTAAATATTTGAACAGCTTCGCTACTTAACTTATCTGTAATTAATACCTTGGGCATTTATTGGTTTACTACATTATAAGCCCAGTCTAACCAAGGCAATAAATTTTCAATATCAGAAGTATCTACTGTTGCCCCTCCCCAAATTCTAAAACCTAGAGGGGCTGTTCGGTAAGCGTTAATATCATAGGCAACTTGTTCTTTTTCTAGAAGACTGTTCATCTCTTTAATTCTTTTTTCTTTTTCTTCTTTATCTAAGCTTAAAAAAGTAGAATCTTTAACTTTTATACAAATACTAGTGCATGATAAGTTTTTTGGGTCATCACATAAAAACTCTGCCCATTTGCTATCATTAACCCAAAGCTTAACTGCGTCTAAATTTTCTTTTGATCTTTTTATAGATTTATCTAAGCCTCCAATACTTTCTAACCAGTATAATGCGTCTAGCACATCTGCTACGCAAAGCATCGATGGGGTATTAATGGTTTCTCCTTTAAAAATTCCTTCAATAATTTTTTTATTATTTGCTAATCTATAAATTTTTGGAATAGGCCATTGAGGAGCATATGAAGATAATCGTTCTAGTGCTCTAGGTGATAATGCAATCATACCATGAGCAGCTTCCCCTCCTAAAACTTTTTGCCAAGACCAAGTAATTACATCTAATTTTTCACAATCCATATCCATAGAAAAAACTGCAGAAGTAGCATCGCAAATAGTTAAACCTTTTCTATCGCTTGGTATCCAGTCAGCATTGGGAACGCAAACTCCTGAAGTTGTACCGTTCCAAGTAAATACCACATCATTATCAAAGTTTACTTTTTTAAGATCAGGTAATTTTCCATAATCAGCTTTGTGGGTATTAACTTTAGAAATTTTTAATTGATCAGTAATATCTTTCAACCAGTCAGCACCAAAGCTTTCCCAGTACAAAACATCAACTGGATTTTTACCAAGCAAAGACCACATGGCAGCTTCGATAGCTCCCGTATCGGATCCTGCAATAATTCCTACTTTGTAACTTTCTGGTAATTTTAAAATTTTTTTTGACAAATCAATTACTTCATTTAGTTTTGCTTTTGGAGCTTTAGCTCTATGGGATCTTCCTAAATTTTCTATATCTAATTTATTAATGTTCCAACCAGGTCTTTTTTTACAAGGCCCAGATGAAAATAGAGGGCTGTTTGGTTTTTTAATTGGTTTTTTCACGAAGGTTAACTAGCGCAACTTTTGTAATTGCGCTAGTAAAGAAAATGGAATTTATGCCACACACTTAAGCGATAATTTATGCTTGATGGAAATTCCTGATAAAAAATTCCACATAAATTTCGCAGTAGTAAGTGCTGCTTTTTCAGCTTTTGCTTGTTCTTCTGCAGAAAGTGAATCTAATAAATTTTCACATTCTACTCTATGAATAACGTCGGCTTCTTTATGTACATCAAAAAACATTAATCCTTCTTTTGAATTAACGCCGTAATGTTGTTTTAATCCTTTAATTTTTACGTCTGCTATTTCAGGAACTTGTCTTTCATAAGTATAGAAAGAGCCAAGTCCTTCAGCGTAACTTGATCTTGCTTGTTTGAAGAAATTATCAATCATATCTTTTGTAAATGTTTCTTGTTTTTTTGTTTCAATTGAATCTTCTTCAGCACCTACAGCTATGGCAAATTGTTTCCAAAGTTTCGGATGATCGTTATTTTTATCTTCTTCTTCTTGAAGATTTTCTAATAAAACTTTTCTTTTCTTTATATCTTCACACATAGAGTGAGTTGCACTGATGTATCTCGGAAATGCTTTTACATGCTGATAATATTGCTCAGCATAATCTTTTAAAATTTCTCTGTTAAGTTTTCCTTCGTTCCATGCTTGGTAAAAAGGATGTTTTAACAAATGGTATTCATCTAATTTATCGCCTAATTGCTTAGAAAACATAATATCGACTCCCTTAATTATTTATAAATAAAGTATAATTTTTGTGATTTTTTTCAATAATTTTCAATAAAATTTAATGGTCTTAAACACTTGTGGGTGTTTAAGACCATTACAATCAATTATTTATTGAAAACTTCTTTTAGTGCTTTTGCAGGTAAAAACTTAACTTTTTGAGATGCTGCGATTTGGATAGATTCTCCAGTACGAGGATTTCTACCAGTTCTAGCTTTTCTTTTTGCAACTTTATAAGTTCCAAAACCAGCTATTTTTACAAAATCATCATTTTTCAAAGCATCCAAAATTGTATTTGTAATGCTATCAAATGTTCTTTCAGCATCAGCTTTGCTTAGGTTTAAATTGCCAGAAATTTTAGCAATTAGTTGTTTTTTATTCATTTTTTAGCCCTTTCGAATCGTTAATAATACTAGCTATCTTCAAAAAACGTTGAAAATCAATGAAAACTTGAATTTTCCTAACATTTTTTAATAAAATTCAATTAATAATTTAGTTTTTGAGCAAAAACTTGATTTTTTAGAACAATCCCAAACCTTTTAGATCATTAAATGTAGCAAAGAACATTAACGATAACAAAATAAAGAGTCCAAATTTATAAAAGTATAGTTGAATTTTTTCGCTCAAAGGCTTTCCTCTTAAAAATTCTATAAGGTAAAAAAATAAATGACCGCCATCTAACAAAGGAATTGGGAATAAATTTATAAGTCCAAGACTTATTGAAATATAAGCCATAATGCTCAGAAATGGAATAAATCCATGCTGAGCAAATTGTCCCTGATACTTGGGCAATTTTAATTGGTCCTCCTAGTTGATCAGCGCTTTCTTTTCCTGCAAAAATTTTAAAAAGGTACTTCAAAGT
>JAYQRG010000030.1:0-9761 GCA_038146245.1 Candidatus Pelagibacteraceae bacterium
GTCTCATAAAGTTTAAGTGCCATCGAAGCCAAAGAGTCGTTACCAAACAACATGATGGTAATTAAACTTGAAAAACCTAGCGCAAAAGCTATTGGCACCCCAATAAACAAACAACCAAATAGAATTCCCATTAAACAAAGAGTGCTCATAATTTGTTTTCTTTGTCCTTAAAGTTAAATTTTTCGATGGTGTCTTTTGCTTCGTCTAATAAATTAAAACTATTTTGACGACCCAAAATTAAATTATAAAATATCTGACCTAATCTAAAAATAAGCAAACCATAACCAATTGGCATAATCATTCTAGGAACCCATTGTGGCAACCAATCAATATCTTGGGATAAAATTCCTATGCTATAAATTTTTTCAACATAAGTATAACTTCCCACAACAATAATTATCGAATAGACCAAACAAACTAGAACCGCAATTATTGCAAAAATTCTTTTTATTTTGTCTGAAAAAAGATTAACAAAAGACTCCATTCCTATATGGGCACCAATTCTGATTGCCCATGAAGCACCAAAAAAAATTAACCACCCAAATATGATAATATTGAGCTCCATTGCCCAATCAATGTGACTATTTAAGACGTATCTAAAAAAAACGTTGATGACTGTAAGTATAGTTATAACAAATAAAAAAAAGGCTACTGTATATTCTTCAAAATGGTTTAAAAATTTTTTCATTTTTTTCCATTGTTTATAGTGTCAGTATTTTCTTTCAAATACTGACACTATTAATTTCCTGCTACTTGTTAGAAGCTTGAGCCGCTGCGATAAGGTCTTTACCGATTGCTGATTCAAATTGTTTATAAACAGGTGTTAAAGCTTTTTTCCATTCATCAGCTTGCGCTGGTGTTAAAGGTTTAACTTTAGCTTTTCCTGCAGCAATAATTGCTTTTTTAGCTTCTGCATTTTTTTGTTCAGAAATACTATTACCATAAGCTGTAGCTTCAGCCATTGCTTCTGCTAAACCTTTTTGAACATCTTTAGGTAATCCATTCCACCATTTTTTATTCGTAATAACCATGTAAGTTAACACACCATGATTTGACTCAACGATTGTGTTTTGTACTTCATGAAATTTTTTGGAATAAATATTAGACCAAGAATTTTCTTGAGCATCTACAACACCAGTTTGTAAAGCTTGGTACACCTCTGCAAAAGCCATTTTTTGAGCAGTAGCACCTAATGCTTTCATAAAAGAATTATAAACATCAGATGGTTGAATTCTAAATTTCAATCCTTTTACATCTTTTGGTAAAGTAATGTCTTTATTGGCAGAAATGTGTCTCATTCCATTAAACCAATACTCTAAACCAATGATATTTTTACTTTCCATCGATTTAAGTAAATCTTTTCCAGCTTTTGAACCTACGAATTTTTCTACTGCATTCATATCTTTAAATAAGAAAGGTAGGTCAAAAACTTGAATTTTTTTTGTATATCTATCAAATTTAGACAATGATGGAGCAATAAATTGAACATCGTTTAAAAGTAATGCTTCCATCTCTTTAGCATCTCCAAATAATTGTGAGTTTGGAAATACTTCTACTTTCACTTTGCCTGGTAATTTTTTTTCAGCTAACTCTTTAAATTTTAAAGAAGCTAAACCTTTTGGAGTATTTTCCGCTACAACGTGACTTAGTTTTACTGTTATAGGTGCTTGAGACCATGCCGCAGTACCTAAAGTAAAATAAACTAAAAACAACGCAGTAGAAAATACTGAACTTATTTTTTTAAGCATAATTTCCCCTTTTGAAGTTTAAAAAGATACAGTTACCTCAAGTGTATACAAACTCAATATACTAAATGATTAGGTAATATTGATGAATTAGAAAAAATATATAACTTTTATCTATAATTTATCATCACAAACTTTTACTTTAATTATGTTTGAGTTTGATACGATGCTTTCACATTTTCCGTGATAACAAATTTTCCAATTCGTTGTTTCTATTTTGGAGTTAGATAATAAAATCTCATTAGTAGGTTTTAATTGGGGTTTATATACCCACCATCCGTTTTTTAAATAAGAACCAGTTGGTGGATCCATTCCTGCGCCTGAACCTTTGATTCTTGCTTCAATAATTTTAAGATTATTGTTTTCTACTACCCAGTCTTCTTGCCATTCTGTTTTTTCAACTGAATGAAGCCAAGTTAAAGTAAAAAAAGATATAGCGTGAACGCTAGTTTTTAAACCTGAAACTATACAGACAGACATGTTAAACTTATATATTTTTTAAATTTCGATTGAAATAACGTCTTAGAATATAAAATATAATAATTAGCCCAAATCCAATTTCATCAGTCAAAGGTATTGCTAGCAATAATGAAGCTGGAATTAAAAATGCTAAAACTCTTTCGAATATAAAAAGTTTTCTATCATAATAACCAATAGTGGCCATGCCCCAAAACATAATAGCTAAAGCTACTTTTACACAAATATAAACAACAGAAAAAATATACATATATATATCTTTGCTAACCGAAAACCCCTGAAGCATAAGCTCTGGAGAATAAACAGCCATATAAGGTATTACGAAACCCGCCATAGCTATTTTGACTGCTTCAAAAGAAATTTTTAATCCTGACTCTTTTGCTATGGGTGCCGCAGCAAAACAAGCAAGTGCAACTGGTGGAGTTAAATCTGCTAAAATTCCAAAATAAAAAACAAACATATGACTTACTAGTAACGGAACACCTAATTGTAATAGCGCTGGTCCTGCGACAGCTGAAGTAATAATATAATTTGGAATGGTTGGAATTCCCATTCCAAGAATTAAACAGATAATCATTGTTAAAAATAAAGATAGAAAAACGCTACTTTTTCCAACTTGAATAATAAATTGACCAATCGTGCTAGCGATGCCTGTTAAAGTTAATGTTCCAATAATTATACCAACAACAGTGCATGCAACTCCAACAGGAAGTGCAGTTTTTGCACCTTCAGCTAAAGCATCTCTGCAAACGATTAAAGTTTCTCTTCCTCCTTTAGAAAAAAAAGACCATATTAAAAGAGCAACAAGAATAAATTTAATTATATTTGTTCCGAATTTAAAAAAAAGAGATGCGGTGAAACCTAGGATAATCCAAAATATAATTCTGATTACTTTGGATGAAAAACCTAAAGCTATTGAACTTCCCAAAATTAAAAAAGTTGTCAAAATAAGACCTATGCTTCCAGCGTAAAGAGGGGTGTAGCCAGAAAAAAGTAAGTAAATTAAAACTGCTAAAGGTAAAATTAAAAACCATTTTTCTTTAATTGCTTTTAAAGGTGAAGGTAAACTTTCCTTTGGAAGACCTATTAAATTACACTTAGAAGCTTCAAGGTGAACCATCCAAAAAGTGGAAAAATAATAAAATAAAGCTGGTATAATTGCTGCTTTAACTATTTCATAATATTGAACATCTAAAGTTTCAGCCATAATAAAAGCAACCGCTCCCATGACCGGAGGCATGATTTGCCCTCCCATAGAGGAAGTTGCTTCCACTCCACCGGCAAATGCGGGTCGATAGCCGAACTTTTTCATAAGAGGAATTGTAAACTGACCCGTAGTAACAACGTTTGCAACTCCAGATCCTGAAATAGTTCCCATCAGTCCAGAAGATACAACTGAAACTTTGGCTGGACCTCCAATTTTATGGCCTACAAATCCTAAGGATACGTCAGTAAATAATTTTATCATACCGGCTCTTTCCAAAAAAGATCCAAATAAAATAAAAAGAAAAATATAAGTTGCAGAAACATATGTGGGAACACCATAAATACCTTCGGTACCATAAGTGATATGTTCTATAACTTGATAAAAACCATAACCTCTATGTTGAAAAATCCCAGGAAGATAATTGCCAAAAAAACAATACAATAAAAATATTCCTGAAATAATCGTTAAAGCAGCTCCCATCACTACCCAAGCAGCGACAAAAACGACAATTAATGCTAAAACTCCAAAAAAAATATCTCTATCAAGAGGTTCACCAGATCTTAAAATCAAAGGCTTATATTCAATATATTGATAAAGAGCGACGACGACACTTATTACAGCTAAAGTCCAAGCTATAAATTTAAAAGCTGAGGATTTTCTTTTTATATTCGCCACCAGAGGAAAACTTAATAATCCTAAAAAACCAACATGAGTGGATCTTAGTATTTGGCTTGGAATATCAATTATATGAGCTGCAGTTAAAATTTGAAATGTGGAAAATAAAATTGCAATATAAAATAAAAACTTACCTTCTTTATTTGTGGGAAAATTTTCTAAGAAATGATCATTTAACTCAGCTGATTTCAAATTATCAGCTGAGTTATTATGAATATTCATTTTAAACCAAAAAGATATTTTGGTTTATTTTATAATTCCTTTTTCTTTAAAGTATTTTTCAGCACCTGGATGCAAAGGAACTGGCATACCATTTACTGCTTTTTTTATATCAATAGCTTTAGCCGCAGAATGAGCCGCTACAAGCTGAGGAAGATTTTCATAAAGCTGTTTTGTCATTTGATAAACAGTTTCTGTAGATACGTCTTTATGAGTTACTAAAAAATTTCCAACTGCTGCTGTAGTAACGTCACTTGTTTGTCCTTTATATGTATTAGCTGGAATAGTTGCAGATACATATGGTGCTCCGATTTTTTTAACAATAGCAGGTGATACTGACACTACTGTAATATCTACAGAGTTTGCTAGATCTTTAATAGAAGCTACTCCAAGTCCAGCAGATTGCAAGGTTGCATCTAATTGTCGATTTTTAATTAATTCAACAGACTCTGCGAAAGGAAGATATTCTGTTTTTCCTAAACTTTTATAACTAATTCCAGCAGCGCCCAAAATGGCTCTTGCGTTTAGTTCAGTTCCAGATTTAGGAGCTCCAACTGATAAGCCTTTACCTTTAAGATCTGTTAAAGTTTTTATATTAGAGCTTTTGGATGCAACTATCTGAACATAGTTTGGATATATCGCAGCAATACCTCTAAGCTTGTCTAATTTACCTTTAAAACCTACTTCTTTGTTACCTTCCCATGCGAACTTTAAAGAATCTCCAAGAACAAATGCAATTTCTCCTTTACCAGCTTGAAGCAAGTTAAGGTTTTCAACTGAAGCTTTAGTTGACTGAACTTGTGTCTTTGATCCTTTTATTTTTTCACCATAAATTTTTTGTAAGCTAACACCTAGAGGATAATAAACTCCTGAGGTGCCACCTGTTAAAATATTTATGAATTCAGCGCTAGAAGTACTAATACTTAATACTAGAGCTGTAAAAATTGCTAATATTTTTTTAATCATTTTTCCCCGCTTTTAAGTTTAAGGCTCAATAAATATCCTTAGCATTTATAAAAACAATATAGAAAATACTGAGGGAATACTCATTAATTTGTTTTAAATGGTTAAAAAATACTTGTTTAAAACAAAGTGTTGGAAAGGATTAGTTGATACTAACCACCTAAAAATAATTTTCCAACTTCAGGATTTGCTAAAAGTCGATCTCCAGTATCGGCCATCACTGTCTCACCAGAAACTAAAACATAACCAATATCAGAAAATTCAAGACCTTTTTTAGCATTTTGTTCAACCATAATTATAGTCTTGCCTTCATTTTTTTGAAGGTCACCTAGAATCTCAAAAACCATATCAATAAATTTAGGTTCTAAACCAATCGATGGCTCGTCCACTAAAAGAATATCTGGATTCATAATTAGTGCTCTAGAAATTTCTAATAATCTTCTTTCACCACCCGATAAGTTTTTTGCTTTTTGATTTCTTCTTTCATTAAGTCTTGTGTATTTTTTTAATACTTCTTCAGCAGCATCACGAGATTGTTCTACGTTATCTTTAATAAAACCACCCATTAATAAATTTTCTTCCACTGTCATGTCAGGAAATACTGAATTGTCTTGTAAAATATATGCAACCCCTGCATTTTTTAATTTATCGGCAGGTGTTAGTTTGGTTACGTTTTTGTTTTCAATAATAACGTCCCCTTTATAAATATTAGTAAAACCATAAATAGAATGAAGTACCGTCGATTTTCCTGCACCGTTGGGTCCAATTAAACATAGTGACTGACCTTTACCAATAAATAAATTGAAATTGTGTAAAATTTGCATTTTTCCATAACCAGCTTGTAAATCATTTATTTCTAAAAATTTTGAATTATTAGAAAGTTTCAATAAATCTTCGTTGGAAACTTTTGCTTTTATTTTTTCAGATTCTTTTAAAACATCATCAACCGATACGACAGTATCAGTTTTGCCCTCACCATATCCTCGTATTTTTTTTTGCTCAACCACGACTAGTGCGCTCCTAGATAAGCATCGATAACTTTCTTATCATTTTTAATTTTCTCTGGTGGACCTTCTGCAAGAATTCTTCCGTAAGCCATACAATATATATTTTGAGCTAAATTCATAATTACTCTCATATTGTGCTCAATCACAAAAAGAGTGATGTTATATTTTTTATTTATTTTAATTAATCGATCTACGATTCCATTAATTAAAGTTGGATTAATTCCAGCAGTAGGCTCATCTAATATTAACATTTTTGGGCCATTAATAAGAGCCATAGCCAGCTCTAGTAATTTTTGCTGACCAAATGAAAGTTCTCCAGCTCTTAAATTTCTTTTTTGATATAACCCTACAAAAGATAAAATTTTTTCTGCTTCATCATCGACTTCTTTAGGAATGGTTTGAAACATATCTGAGAATTTCCCAGTTAATTTTTTACTAATTTTCATATTCATCATACATGTCATTTGTCCGTAAATTTTTGTCTGCTGAAATGTCCTTAACAATCCTTTTCTAGAAATCTGATCGACAGTAAGTTTTGATAGCTCTTCATTATTAAATTTGATCGAGCCTTTATCTATTGGATGTGCACCTACGATAGAATTAAACAACGTAGTTTTTCCTGATCCATTTGGGCCTATTAATCCAACAATAGATCCTTGTTCGATTGATAAAGAAATATCCTCGTTTGCTCTAACTCCGCCATATGCTTTGCTGACATTAGAAACTTCTAAAATTTTAGTCATTAGTATTTATGGTTACTTGAGCAAGTCTTGCTTCTTCATCAACCACCTCACCAAATAAAGCTGGATACTTATGACGTAACATTCCCATAATTCCTTCTGGGAAAAAAATAATTATCCCAATAATTAGTGCTCCTAATGCAACTAATTGCCAACCTAAAAAATAAGTCCAAAAAAATTCTTTAAATAATTGAAAAATAAAAGCACCAATAATTGGTCCCCACAAAGTTCCTTTGCCACCTAATATTGTCATTAAAACCATAAATACCCCTACGGTTGCTCCAGCAAAAGCAACTTCGGTCGGTTCGATATAACCATTAATATTTCCAAAAATACCACCTGCGATACCCATAAAGAAAGCTGAAAAAACCCAACCCGTCACCTTGTATCGCATAGTGGGAATTCCCATTGATTCAGCTTTGTCTTCATTATCTCTAATAGCTGTAAGAATTAATCCAAATCTAGTTTTGTATAGCCAACGTAGAAAGAAAAAAACAACTAAGAATAATAAAAAACTTAATGTGAAGAAAAAATTTACTCCTCCGCCTAAGAAACTATGTGGAGTTCCGCCTACATCCTTTGGCCAAAAAGGCACTGTCATTCCTTGTCCACCACCAAGAATTTCTAAACTTGTTGCAAATTCTCCTGCAGCAATACCTAAACCCAAAGTTCCTATTGCAAAATAGTGGCCTCTTAAAATTAAAAGCGCAGAGCCAATGATTAATGCAATGATTGATGGTATTATTCCTGCTAACAAAATGGCAAGAGGTATACCTGAAAAATACTGTTTAGGAGTATGTACGAAAGTTTTAAAACCTCCAGCCGCAGTCCACTCTTCAAGAGGAAAGGCAACGGCTATTTGTGTAGCCGCACACACGTACATTCCAACTCCAAAGAATACAATGTTTCCAAATGTATTATAACCCATTTTTCCACCTTGAATATTCCAAGTAGATGCATAAACCATGAAAAGAAATAATTCTGCCATTTGAATTCGATATCCTGAGAATAAAAAAGGCGTACTAATTCCTAAGATTATTAAAAATGCCAAACCAAATAATTCTTTTTTATCAAAGTCAGTAAACATTATTTTAGATACTCTCTTTTTTTCGCAAGTTTTCTACTTCTATAAACTAAAATAAAAACTAGCATTAAGAATACAAATCCAATTCTATATTCTTGACCTAATGTGTAAGCAGAAAACTCTTCGATAGTTCCAAGCCCTAAGCCAGATAACAAAACTCCTGGAAAATTTCCTAGCCCAGCAACAATTACAATCATAAATGATCGTACGGTGTATGGTAATCCAATATAAGGATGTAAAGTATATGTCATGGCAACTAACGAACCTGCTAATCCACAAATAGCTGCATTTATTGCATAAGTGTAGCAGTAAACTTTTTCTGTATCGACGCCTAAAATCCTAGCAGCTCTAGCATTTTGTGCGGTTGCTCTTATTGCTCTTCCAAGTTTTGATGTTTTCATAAAATAAATAACTGCAGAAGCGCCGAGCAAACAAACTATAAAAGAGAATATTTTAATATGCGAAAAAGTAATATTTCCGTTAAACAAAAAACTTGTTCCCAAACCTGAAGTGGCTGTCTCAACCTGTGAACCAAAGCCAATATTCATTAATTGTTGAACTACAATGCTTATTCCAAAAGTTGCTAGGATAGAAATAAACATATCTTTATCAACGACTCTAAAAATAATAGTTCGATAAATAAAAAATCCTAAGCAAAATAAAATTAAAAATGAAAAAGGTATTCCTATAAAAGGTGAAAGTCCCATCTTATAAAAAGTAAACGTGATATATCCACCAAGAATTACAAATTCTCCCTGAACAATATTGATAATATTCATCACGCCCCAAACCAAAGCCATTCCATATGCAACGAAAGCAAATATAGCTCCGATCATCAGACCATCTAATAATGCCTGTAGATTTAAAAATGGGGCTTGTAATAAAATCATAAAATTAATTATTAAAAACCGCTCTATCACTAGAGCGGTTTTTATTTATTTAATACCTAGCCTATTTTCTGTTTGCCCAAGTAGGTGCTGGCCAAATTAATTTTGCCTCAGCCCACTTAACTGGAGCTACAACTTTGTTCTCTCCGTTTTGAACTTGGAACATAACCATAGGTTTGCTTGTATTTTGACCTCCGGCATTAAACTTAACACCGCCGTAAAAAGTCATCATATCAGTTTTTGCTAAAGCATCTCTAACTTTTTTTTGATCTAGAGAGTTTGCTCTTTCAAAAGCATCTTTAAAGACAAGCAATGCTGCAGAAGACTCTGCTGCTTGATATGGTGGGTCGTATTTATAAACTTTTTCGAATAACTTAGCATAGTCCATAGCAGATCCGAAATAGTCATCTTTATATTTTAGTGATTTATGCCATTGTGATCCACAAAGCACATACTCACCGCTTCCTTTTCCTAATTTACTATTAATGCTAGCAGCATCACAGTGCGTCATAGCAACTAGTGGAACATCTACCTTAAGATCAGTAATTTGTTTAACACCAGTCATTGCGCCTTTTGAGTGACCTGAAACAATTAGTAAGTCTGGCTTCAAAGCTTTTACTTTTTGAAGAGTAGCAGTCATATCGTTTAACTCTTTTGGAAGAGCATCGTCAATTACTACTTTCATTTTATGATGTTTAATTCTTTCCATCACACCAATTTTCACATCAAGTGAGAATGCATCTTGTTCAAATGCCAT
>JAYQRG010000031.1:0-4704 GCA_038146245.1 Candidatus Pelagibacteraceae bacterium
CAGGTAGCAAAACTATGCAATCAAATAATCGTGGGCGTTACTATTGGGGCAGTGGCAGAGGCTGTTATTTTATGTGAAAAAAATGGAGCAGATCCTAAAAAATTTATAGAAGCTGTTAAAGGTGGTTTTGCAGATAGCAAAATATTACAAAATCATGGAAATAGAATGATATCTAAGGATTTTAATCCAAGAGGAAAAAACGTTACACATTTAAAAGATATGAATAATATTTTAGAAAGCGCTAAACAAAATGAAATTGATCTTCCTATCTCTAATTTAATAAGAGACATGTTTAACAGTTTATGTGAATCTGGTTTTCAAAATGACGATCACTCATCCTTATATAAAGAAATTTTAAGACGAAATAAAAAATAAAATTTAATGGTGCCCATAACCAGACTTGCACTGATGACCTTTTCCTTACCATGGAAGTGCTCTACTACCTGAGCTATATGGGCATAAATATGACAATATTTTTAAAAACATTTATTTTCAATATTTTTAAAAAATAATCGCCTTAAACAAGGCTCTTTTCAATCAAAACTTATCCTAATTTAATTCATATTAAGTATTTATGAAAATTAAATTTTTAAAATCATTAGCAGTTTTGTTTTTTTTGACGAATTGCACTCAGTACTCAGTAAAGCTAGGTGAGAAATGTACACCCATCGCATACGGAAATTCTTATGAAAAATCATACATATGGTTTGTTAAGAAAGATATCGAACAAGAGTTTGATGCAAAGATTACTAAAAAAAACTGTGAAAAACTCGAAAATTCCTAATAATTTGATCATTATACCTTTCTTGGTTTCTTGACAAATTAAGCGGATATCTGTTTATAGCCGTTAACGCATAGTGAAATGCGTTATAATTTATAACAAAGAAGTAAGTAAGTATGAGTATAAAAGGAAAAGTAAAATGGTTTAATGGAACCAAAGGTTATGGTTTTATTGAACGTGATGACAAAGAAAAAGATGTCTTTGTACATTTGTCAGCAGTTAAAGATTCAGGAGTAGGTTATCTTGACGAAGGAGATGTCATTACTTTTGATATAGAGGACGGAAAAAAAGGTCCTTCGGCAATTAATCTTAAAAAAGTTTAGGTTTAATTATTTGACGGTATTAGCAATTAAGGAGGCTCAATCATGGGAATACATTACGACTATAAGTCTAAGAGGGGTGAGAGAGCTATGCTTAAAGAAGCTAAAAGAAAAGAACGTTTAGCTATTAAGAAAGCCAAAAGAGCCTCCGCTAATCCGCAAGCCGAATCTGAAGAAGTCGAAATGCACGATATTAACAAACCGATCACTTTAGACGACCTTACAAATCCAAATAAATAATATGCATTTATTATCCAAAAAGGATGATAAAGAAAAAAAATTAGAAAAAGCTCTTAAAGAAAATCTTAAAAAAAGAAAACAGTTTCAAAAAAAAATTAACAATCAAATTTTATGACCGTATTATCAGATGCTTGGATAAAAAAAATGGCCGAAGAGCATGATATGATTAAGCCATTTGTCGATAAGCAAGAAAGATCTAACAATATTTCTTATGGGTTATCGTCTTTTGGTTATGACGCAAGAGTTTCGAATGAGTTTAAAATATTTACGAATGTAAACTCATCTTTTGTAGATCCTAAAAATTTTTCAAATGATAATTTTATTACAAAAACACAAGATGTTTGTATTATCCCACCTAATTCTTTTGCATTAGCTTCAACAGTAGAATATTTCAAAATTCCAAGAGATATACTGGTGATTTGTTTAGGAAAAAGTACCTATGCAAGATGCGGTATTATTGTGAATGTAACCCCACTTGAGCCAGAGTGGGAAGGACATGTGACATTAGAGTTCTCAAACACAACACCTCTTCCTGCAAAAATATATGCCAATGAAGGTGCTTGTCAGTTTATTTTTTTAAAAGGAATTGAATCCCCCAAAGTTTCATATGCTGATCGAAAAGGAAAGTATATGAAGCAAAAAGGTGTTACTTTACCAAAAATTTAAATAGATGAAAAAAATAGTAATAAATGGAGGAAAAAAACTCCATGGAAAAGTAAATATTTCTGGGTCTAAAAATTCTACTTTGGCTATACTTGCATCAACAGTTCTTTTTGAAAATAAAATTACTCTAGATAACGTTCCTAATGTTCGCGATATCCAAACTATGATTAGGCTTTTAGAAACACTTGGAAAAAAAATTCAGTACAAAACTAAAAATAGAATCATAATTGCAGGAAAAGTTAAAAAAAATATCGCGCCTTATAACTTAGTAAGAACTATGAGAGCTGGGATATTAGTTCTAGGCCCTTTGCTTACTAAATTTGCCAAATCAAAAGTTTCACTACCAGGAGGCTGCGCTATAGGAGCTAGACCAGTAGATTTGCATTTAGATTTTTTAGATAATGCTGGGTATCAAAATGAAATTAAAAATGGATATGTATTATCAAAGCAGAAATATATAACTAAAGAATTAGTTTATAGATTTAAAAAAATTTCAGTAGGAGCAACAGTGACGGCTATTTTAAATAGCTGCCTTTTAGATAGAAAAACAACTTTATTAAATGTTGCTAAAGAACCAGAAATAAAAGATTTAATAATTTTCTTAAATACAGCTGGGGCAAATATACGTTTTGATAAAAATAGAAAAATAATGATTAAAGGGGCAGGTGTTTTGAAAAGTGTATCCCATAAAATTATGCCTGACAGAATCGAGGTAGGAACTTACATTGCCGCGTCTTTAATTACAAACAGCCATATTTTGATTAATGGTGTAGACTATGAATCTATCAAAAATATTATTAATCTTTTCAAAAAAATGAATGCAAAAATTGTTTTAAAAAATAAAGAACAAATAGAAGTTTTTCCAAGTAACCTCAGGTCAGTGAGCTTCAAGACATCGCCTTTTCCAGGCTTTCCAACAGATATGCAAGCACAAATTATGGCAATCATGTCTACAATAAAAGGTACCTCTAAAATTAAAGAGGAAATATTTGAAAATAGATACATGCATGTTTTAGAATTAAAAAGAATGGGTGCTAATATTACAATCAATAAAAACACTGCAAAAATAATTGGAGTTAAAAAACTTTACGGAGCAGAAGTGATGGCAACAGATCTAAGAGCATCTGTAAGTTTAGTAATTGCAGCGCTTGCAGCTCATGGCAGAACAGTTATTAATCGAGTTTATCATCTGGAAAGAGGTTATGAAGATCTAGTTAAAAAATTAAGAATGTGTGGAGCTAATATTAAAATTATAAATGTTTGATCAGTCAGGATTGCTTAAATTACAGGCACAAGACAAAAATGATTTAAAATTTTTATCAGCCTATTTGCAAGATTCAATTATTATACCTCAGGATATAAAATTTCTAAAAAAAAATAAAATGTTGGTTTGTATTTTTAATAGATTTATGTGGGAAAACTTTGAAAATAAAAAAGATATTTCAATTCAAAGCAAAGATAATAAAAAAAGAATTAGATCAGCTCTGACAATAAAAAATGTTGTTGATGTAAAATCTAAATATTTAAATTCTTCCAAAAATAGTGAAGCATTAGAGTTTTTAACATTTGAGATATTTGAAAATAAAAAAAATAATATTAATATTAACCTTATATTTTCGGGAAATTCTATAATATCTGTTACAGTGGAGTTAATTGACTCAACATTAGAGGATTTTTCTGATACCTGGAGTGCAAAAAAAGTACCAGAACACAAAATATAATGATTATTTTAAATACTAAAGACAGAATATTTGAAAAAAAATTTAAAGCATTATTAAATAAAAGAAGAAATCAATCTAAATCTAATTTTAAAAAAGTTTCTAAAATTTTATCTGATATTAGAACCAAAGGAGATCAATCATTAGTTTTTTATACTAAAAAATATGACAAAGTTAATTTAAATTCAAAAAATATTAGAATTACTAATGCTGAAATTTCAAATTCTATTTCTAAACTTGATGTAAAAATTAAAAAGGCGATTGATATAGCTTACGCTAGAATTATTAAATTTCACCTTAAACAAAAAGCAAAAGGATTTAGTTATACCGATACATATGGAAATAAACTTGGATATCGGTTAACCCCGTTAAATAGTGTTGGAATTTATGTTCCTGGAGGAACCGCTAGCTATCCAAGCACGTTAATTATGAATGCAGTTCCAGCAATTGTTGCTGGGGTAAAAAATATATTTTGCGTGATACCTTCTACTTTAGGCAAAATTAATTCTGGAGTTTTATATGCTGCAAAAAAATGTAAGATAAAATCTATCTTTCAGGTGGGTGGTGCACAAGCTATTGGAGCCTTAACCTATGGAACAAAAACAATTCCTAGAGTTGATAAAATCGTCGGACCAGGAAATATTTATGTTACTACGGCTAAAAAAGAAGTTTATGGAGAAGTAGGAATCGACATGATTGCCGGACCATCAGAGGTAACCGTAGTAGCAGATAAAAATAATAAACCAGATTGGACTGCAATTGATTTATTATCGCAAGCGGAACACGATGTTTTTTCACAGTCTATATTAATTACAACAGACAAAAAATTTGCTTTTGAAGTAAATAAAAACATTCAAAGATTTCTAAAACTTTTACCAAGATCTAAGATTGCCGGATCTAGTATTAAAAATTTTGGGGCAACTATTATTTGTAAAAACAAAAATGAAATTATTAATCTAGTAAATAAAATTGCACCAGAGCA
>JAYQRG010000031.1:5169-6523 GCA_038146245.1 Candidatus Pelagibacteraceae bacterium
GTTATGGTTGAAGTCACTCCTTATGATTTAACCAAAGGCAGAATTACCTTTAGACTTAAATAAAGTTCAAATTGAATAATTTTATTCTTGCAAGTAAATCTCCAAGAAGATTGGATCTATTAAAATCTATTAATTTAATACCTAAAAAAATTTACCCAGCTAATATTGGTGAGTTTTTTAAAACAAGAGAAAAACCAAAAGATTACTGCAAAAGGATATCATTGGAAAAAGCCAGATTCGTTCAGCTAAAATTTCCAAATGATATTATTTTATCTGCAGATACTATCGTGTTTACAAAAGGTAAAATATTTGGAAAATCTAAAGATAAAAATGAAGCTAAAAAGATGCTTAATTTTTTTTCAGGAAAAAACCACTCTGTTTGTACAGCGGTAACCTTATTATTTAAAGAAAAATTAAAGTTTAGAATAGTTGTTTCTAAAGTAAAATTTAAAAATTTAGATATGCAAGATATTGATAGTTATATTAAAACCAATGAATGGAAAGATAAGGCTGGTGCTTACGGGATTCAAGGCTATGCAGAAAGATTTGTTAAAAGAATTAGTGGATCTTATTCTAATATTGTTGGCCTGCCTCTTCTAGAGACTTTTGGATTATTAAAATCTTTTAATATAAAAGATTTTTAATTGATTATTTTTTAATTTTATGAAACAAGCCAATTTGTTGGTCTGGTAGCTCAGTTGGTAGAGCAGAGCCCTGAAAAGGCTTGTGTCGGCGGTTCAATTCCGCCCCAGACCACCACTTAAACTTGATTTTATTTTATAATTCGCTACTAGTCTCGTTATGAAAATAATAGTTTTAAAACATTCCCATCATACTCATGCTGAGCTTTCGCTTAGCTAGAACTATTTATTTAACTAAATTACAAATAACTATATAACAAAAAGGAAATGCAGCCGTAGCTCAGTTGGTTAGAGCGCTAGTTTGTGGAACTAGATGTCGGTGGTTCAAATCCACCCGGCTGTACCAAAATAATGAGTGAAAAAAAATCAAGACCTTCTAGTGATTTACCAGGAGGCTTTGTAGATCGAAATGAGAAGGAACTAGTAGTTAGAGACTTTTTGATTAAACAAATCAAAGAGGTGATGACGAAGTATGGTTTTCAGTATTTAGAAACTCCAAGCTTCGAGTTTACTGATAGTCTAGGAAAGTTTTTGCCTGACAAAGATAGACCTTCAGAGGGAGTATTTTCCTTTAAAGATCAAAAGGAATGGCTATCCCTAAGATATGATCTAACAGCTCCTCTTGCTAGATATGCTGCAAAAAATTTTGATAGTATAACTAGACCTTTTAAAAGGTACCAAGTTGGCTCCGTTTGGAGAAATGAGAAACCAGG
>JAYQRG010000031.1:6933-8691 GCA_038146245.1 Candidatus Pelagibacteraceae bacterium
TATTTAAAGAAGGAATTAAAGACTTAGACGAAGTAGTTAAAAACTTAAATTATTTTAATTTTTCTAATTACAAAATTGACCCTACAGTTGTAAGGGGTCTGGAATATTATACGGGCATAATTTTCGAGGCAAATTTAACCTTTAAAGTTAATAATGATAAAGGACAACCTGTTGAATTTGGATCGATAGGAGGAGGAGGTAGATATGATAGTTTGGTTAAAAGATTTAATAATCAAGATTGTCCAGCAACGGGTTTTTCCATAGGACTAGACAGGCTATTATTTGCTTTAAAACAAAAAGAGCTATTTAATTTTGAAGAAAAAAAACCAATTTTGATTTGTGTTTTAGATAAAAACTTTGAGGATTACTACTTTAAAATTTTAAACCTACTAAGATCAAACAATATTAACTCAGAAATATATTCTGGAAATTCTAATTTTAAATCACAACTAAAATATGCTGATAAGAGAGGCTGCAAATTTGTTATTATTTGCGGAGAAGATGAAGTTAAAAACAATAAAGTTACTTTAAAAAATCTAGATTTAGGAAAAAACTTATCCAAAGATATTAAAGATAGAGATGAGTGGAAGGAATCTTCATCTGCTCAAGTCACTATACCCATAAATCAATTATTAGAAAAAATTAAAAACTAAAATGAGTATAGAAATAAAAAAAAAAAGAATAAAAGAAAAGCTTTCAAAAACTATTTTAAAGATATTTAAAAATAAAGGATTTAATTTTACAGAATTAGATTTTTTGATTGATACAGATATTTTAGCCCAAAGATCAGGAGAGTCTTTTAAGAAATTTGCCTTAACCTACGTGGATTCAAAACAAAATGAGGTTAGTCTTAGACCCGATTTAACTATAGCAACCGCATTAAAATACATTCGTGAAAAACCAAAAGGAATACAAAAATATTGTTATCAGGGAACAGCTTTTAAATTAAGCAGCCAAAGGAAACTAACAATTTTTGAGCAAATTGGATGTGAAATTATAAATTCTAAATTTAAAAATGAACTTCAAATACTAGACACGTTAATTAAAGCAGTAAAAAATCAAAAAAAAATAAAAATAGTTTTAAACGATGTAAGCTTATTCAGTGATGTAATTGATAATCTTGAATTACCTAATAGGTGGAAACTTCGACTAAAAAGACACTATTCCAGAAAAGAATATTTTGAGGAATTGTTAAATAGATTAGGAACTAATTACGATCTAAAAAAAGATATCGTAGAAGTGGACTATGAAAGATTTGATAAAATCAAAAAACTAAACAAGCAAACCTTAGTAGCAGGTCGTCCATACAAGGATATCACTGACCGTTTTGAAAGAAAAAAAAACGACCCTCGCGATAATATAAAGGGAGAAAAAAATACAAAAATTATAAGAGATTTCTTAAAAATTAGATCGACTTTAAGCGGTACAAACTCAATAATAGAAAACTTTTATAAAAAGAATAATTTAAGAAGCAGTGGTTTAAAAAATTTTTATTCTAAAATTAATTTATTAAATAAAAAAATTTCAAAAAATATTGAAGTGGAATTTGTTTGTGATTCTGGAAGAGAGACTAGTTATTATACAGGTCTTGTATTTTCTATTTTTTCTAAAAATTCAGAAATTGCAAGAGGCGGAGAATATAATAATCTAATTAAATCTTTAGGCTACAGTAAATCCATCAATGCTTTTGGAGGAGCGATAAACTTAGATATTTTATCTAGCTTAAAATAATATGGAAAAAGTAAAATTAGGCATACC
>JAYQRG010000032.1:0-7501 GCA_038146245.1 Candidatus Pelagibacteraceae bacterium
TATAAAATAAAAAAACAAATGACCACCATCTAGTAAAGGAATTGGAAATAAATTTATAAGTCCAAGACTTATTGAAATATAAGCCATAATGCTTAGGAATGGAATAAATCCATGCTGAGCAAATTGTCCTGATATTTGGGCAATTTTAATTGGTCCTCCTAGTTGATCAGCACTTTCTTTTCCTGCAAAAATTTTAAAAAGGTACTTCAAGGTCATAGAAATGTTATTCCAGGTTTCTTTCAAAGCATATTGGAAAGATTTGAATAATCCTAGTTTTTCTCGTTCAATTTTATTTTTTAAAGGACTTATTTTTATACCTATCATCTTTTTTTTAATTAAATTTCCAAAATTATCTTTGGTTTCTTTGCTTTCTGTTAAAACTTCAAATGATAAAGGTTTGTTATTTCGAAGTACTTCTATAATAATTTTATCTGTATCCGAGGTAGAGATTAAATAAGCTACATCACCGATGCTTTCAATTTTTTGATCATTAATAAATGTAATCTGATCATTTTTTTTAAGACCAGCTTTTTCTGCAGGAGAGTTCTGTTGAACTTCATTTATGATTGGCAAAGTAACATCTTTTCCATTTACAAAAAAAATAAATGTAAAAATAAATATAGCTAAAATAAAATTAGCAACAGGACCTGCAGATACTATGATGGATCTTTGATATAACGGTTTAGTAATTAATAATTTAGAATGATCTGATTTTGGAATATTATTTAGGTTTGTAGAAAAAGAAGATGAATTGGTATCTCCAAAAAATTTAACATAACCTCCAAGAGGTATTAAGCAGATTTTCCAACGAGTTCCATATTTGTTGGTCCAACCAAATATTTCTTTTCCAAACCCTATAGAAAAATCGGTAATTCCTACTTTATATTTTTTTGCAAAATAATAATGTCCATACTCATGAACAAAAACAACAACAAAAATTAGAGCAATAAAAGATAGTAAATAAGTAATCATTATAAGCCCTTTAAACTATAAATTAACCAAACACCAAATATAAACAAACAAGATCCGGAAATTACATTGAATATATTCAATAATCTTCCACTTAAAATAAATTTAAATTTTACTGAAATATTAGATAACATGAGCCACCATAGGAAGGATCCTGTTAAAATACCAAACACTATTAATAATGAATTAATTAAACTTAATTTGCTCAGCACAATATTAACGGACGATAACGCGGCAACGAAAGCGACAATCGTCATGGGATTGCTTAAAGTTAATAAAAAACCAGTTGTGAAATCCTTTAACATGGTTTCGTGCTCAACCTTATTTTCAGTTAGAATTTGCTCTTTTTTTGTGATCATTTTAATACCAATAAACATCACGCATAATGCTCCTGCTAGTCTTAGCATGGGTTGATTTTCAAGAGTTTCTGTGGAAATTGCAAATAAACCAAATACTGCAATACAACCGTATAAAAAATCAGCAAAAGCAACACCTAATCCAGTATATACTCCTGACTTTAATCCATATTGTAGTGATCTGTTTACGCAAAGAACTGCCACTGGACCAATCGGCATTGCAACAAACAAACCAATGAAAAAACCTAAAAAAAACTCCATATATCGGGTCTAAATTTACTAGATTCTTAAAATTTAATCATTTAATATCAATTAAAATTTAAAATTATTTAAGGGGTTATATTAAAAATGGCTATATTTGACGAAGATAAAAAAGAAGGTTCAAGTCCCTTCACAAGATCGACTACTAGATCAGGTTCATCATACGATAATAAAGAAGGAAATATTCATATTGGTTCTGGAGTATCTGTAAATGGAGAAATCAATGCTCCAAATGAAGTTATTGTTAACGGTAAACATACTGGAAAAGTAGATGCTGGGAAAGTTAGCGTTAAGAATGGTGGTACTGTTGATGGTGAAACTTCTGTTGAGACAGCTGAGATTGAAGGAAACTACGACGGAGTTTTAAATGTTGCTGGAACATTATCTGTTTCTTCTTCTGGAGTAGCTAAAGGTGAAATTCGATATAAAGATTTAGAAATAGCTTTAGGTGGAAAAATCAGTGGAACCATTGCTGAAATGTCTGATGAAGAATTTAGTAAGTCAAAAATTAAATTAGTTAAAGACGAACAAAAACCAAAAAAAACTGGCGGATTCTTCGGAGCAAAAGAAGAGGAAAATTAAAAGTTAATTTTATCCGTTAATGTCTTCTAATTCTTTATTACTAGCTGACGTCGATTTAAAAGGAAAGTTAGTAGAAAAAGATAATTTAGTTCTAGGATGTAATTTTGAAGGTAATATCGTTGCTGATAAACTAGAAATTACACAAGCCGCTAATATTGTAGGTAACATAAACGCTAATAGCGTAGATATTCAAGGAAAAATCAAAGGTGAAATTACAGCTAAAAAAGTTGGTATTAAAAAATTATCCAATATTGAAGGAGAAATTATTGCTGAAAGTTTATCTATCGAAGATGGTGCAAATCTAAAAATTCAAGCTTTAACCAAAAAAAACATCTAAGAAGAAAGGAGAGTTCATGGGCACAACAGAAATAATAGTATTTCTTATTCTTGCTTTTATAGTTTATAAAGTTACTCAGCTTCATTCCTCAAAGGGAAAGACAAAAAAAACTGTAAAGCGTAGCAAGAAAAAAAGTTCTAAAAGACGTTCAAGAAGAAGATAGTTTTTAAAATTCCCACTCGGAAACTTTAGTAAAGATAAAATCTCTAAAAGATTTTACTCTTTCCACATCTTTAAGGGACTGAGGATATACAAAGTGTGCTTCGTAACTTGGTCCTTCAAGTTCTGGAAGAATTTTAACAAGCCCAGATTTATTTCCAACTACCATATAATCTGGAAGAGCAGCTAAACCAATTCCACTTTCTACCGCTAAAAGCAAAGAATAAATGTTATTCACTTGCATAATAGGTTTTCTTTTGGATTTATCTTTTAAACCAACTTTTAAAATCCAGTCTTTTTGTGATTGAGGAGACGGTGTTCCTTTACCGTAGCAAACTAAATTATGCTTATCTAAATCTTTTACACTTCTTGGTATCCCGTATTTTTCTAAATACTTAGAGGAACCATATATATGATAATTAATATCAATAATTTTTTTCTGAATGTAATTTAGTTGCTTAGGTGGTCTCATCCAAATAGCCACATCTGCCTCTCTTGTGCTTAAATCTAATTCTTCATCAGTCACGATAAGTTCTATTTCCACATCAGGATTTTTATCTCGAAACTCTTTAATTCTAGGAGTTAACCAAATTCCTCCAAAACCTACTACGGTGGTCACTACCAATTTGCCAGTGGGTTTGTTTTTCTTTTCGACAATATTGGTTTCAACGTCTTTAATTTTTGTGATCACATCATTTGCGGTTTTGTATAGAATTTCTCCACTTTCGGTTAAAGAAAGGCCTCTTGCATGCCTTTCAAACAAAGATGATTTCAAATCGTGTTCTAAAGATTGAATTTGTCTGCTGATTGCCGATTGGCTTATGTTTAGTGTCTCTACTGCTTTTGTAAAACTACCCGCTTGAACAACAGCGTGAAAAATTTTTAGTTTATCCCAATCCATTTATTTATTAACATCAACTAAAACTCTTCCTGCAATTTCGCCTTTTAAAATCTTAGAAGATTGATCTACTAAATCTTGAAGGCCCCACGTAGTAACAATTGGTTCTAGTTTATTAAAATCAATAAGATTAGGAACTTGAGACCATATAAATTCTTTTCTTTTCATGCTTGCTAGATTGGAGTCGATACCCCAAAGCTTTACCCCTCTAATAATAAATGGCATGACAGTTGTCTCGAGTTTTGGACTGTTTGCTAGACCACAGGCAGCAACTATTCCATTAGGTTTTACGTGGGTTAATACTTTAGATAATATTTTACCACCCACGGTATCAGCAACTCCATCATATAAGCCGGCATCTAAGGGTCTTGTCTCTTTTTCCATTTCAGATCTATCTAAGATGCTTTTTGCTCCAAGATTTTTAAGAAAACTTTCTTTATCTTTTTTTCCAGTAAGTGCTGTTACATTATAACCTAACTTTGATAATGCCATTACAGCTATACTACCCACTCCACCAGTGGCACCCGTTACCAAGACATCTTTTACGGGCTCTCCTAACAAAATAGTCTCTCTTGCTTGGATAGCAAAAGTACACATTAACGCTGTAAATCCTGCGGTTCCTAATATCATTGCTTTTCTAGTGTCTAAACCAGCAGGCATCTTTACTAAAAATTCACTTTTTACTTTTGCATATTGAGAGTAACCGCCAAAATAGATTTCCCCTACCCTGTAACCTGTTAAAATAACTTTATCCCCTTTTTTAAATTTTGAAGAAGAACTTTCTTCAACGGTACCTGAAAAATCTATTCCAGGAATATGAGGAAAATCTTTTACTAATTTTCCCCCATTTTTTAAAATCATTCCATCTTTGTAGTTAAGGCTTGAAAATTCTACTTTGACTAGAACATCTCCCTCTTTTAAAAAACTTTTATCAATTTGTTTTACTTCTCTTGTAAAATTTTCACCTGACTGATTAACAATGATTGCTTTAAAACTCATAAAAAATTTTTACTTTCCCTTTCGTTAAAAAAATAAACTCTATCAGTATCTAAATCAGCATCTTCTTTCAATACGAAGCAAATATTACAATAACCGCAAACAACGTAACCAACTTCAGGTTTAATCGTGTAATATACTTTAGGGCTATCAATTTGAGTTGCTATGTGAGTAGTGTCCACATAAACTTTTTTTAAATTTTTGTACTTTGCTGGTATCTCAACCATATATTATTATTTGATGTAAGTTAGGAATCTGTTCTGTAAAGATTGACTGTCTCTAAATGATCCAACAAAATAATTTGTAATCGTAGTTGCTTGTTCTTTCATAACGCCTCTGGTGGTCATGCATTGGTGAACTGCATCAATGCTAACAGCGGCACCGTGTGCTTTTAGACCCTTATAAATAGCATTTGCAATTTGCATAGTAAGTCTTTCTTGAGTTTGAAGTCTTCTCGAATAAGCATCCACTACTCTTGAAAGTTTGCTTAATCCTACAATTTTTTCAGAAGGAATGTAGGCAACATGAGCAATACCAATAATAGGAGCCATATGATGTTCGCAATGACTCATGACGGTAATATTTTTTTGAATAACTATATCGTCATAGCCTTCCATATCTCCAAAAGTTTTTTCTAAATAAGATTCTGGATCTTCATTGTAACCTCCAAAATATTCTTGAAATGCTTTGATCACTCGTTTTGGAGTTTCAAGCAAACCTTCTCTCTTTGGGTTTTCACCAATATATTTTAAAATGGTTTTAACTGCTTGTTCTGCTTCTTCTTTTGAAACTTTTTCGGCGATTTTTGCTTTTAAATCTGTGATAATTTTCATAGATTTATTATAGAATTGAAAAAAATAATATACAAGAGTAGAGAAACTTAAAAATGTTTAAAAAGAGAATATCTATTGAAGAAGTAGAAGAAGGTAAATTTTTAGCTCCAAAATTTGACGATAAAGGTCTTATCCCGGTTGTTACCACTGATCATAAAACTGGGGAAATTTTAATGCATGGTTACATGAATGAAGAAGCTTTAAAAAAAACAATTCAAACCAAAGAAGCTCACTATTTTAGTCGCTCAAGAAATCAAATCTGGCACAAAGGAAAAACTAGTGGCTATGTCCAAAAAGTTAAATGGTTAAGAATTGATGATGATCAAGATTCAGTTTGGATATCAGTAGACATTGGGACAGGTGCTAGCTGTCACGTAGGATATAGATCTTGTTTTTATAGATCTATACCCCTTGATCAAAAAAAAGATCCCTTGGAATTAAAATTTGAAGAAAAAGAAAAAAAATTTGATCCTGAAATAGTCTATAAAGGCCAACCAAATCCTACAAAACTATGAGATCATTTAAAGTTTTAAGCCCATTTGGCCCTAAAATTGCAAGTACTAAAATAGATAAAAAATTAGTAAATAAAATTAATCAAGAGGTAGATAAGATTATATCCAATAACATTTTAAGTAAAAAATATAATTATTCAAAAAAATTAGTAGGCCAAGTAAAACAGGAAATAGAACTACCAAAAAATTTTATTAATAAATATTTAAAAAGATTTCTTGAACAAAAAATTAAGCTATTCGTCAAAGCTGCAACAAATAAAAGCATTAAAAAAATTAAAATAAAAAACTTATGGGTTGTTAATCAGTTTGCTAATGAATATAACCCGGTTCATTATCATGATGGACATATATCAGGTGTTGGTTATTTAAAAATTCCAAATCAATTAAATAAAAGCTTAAAAAAAGTTAAAACAAATGGAACTATAGATTTTATTTATGGCACAAAAAGCTTTTTAAATGACAGTATTTATAATCGAAATCCGAAATCTGGAGATTTAATTTTATTCCCTAATTATCTCATGCATACTGCTTATCCATTTACTGTGCAGGGCGAGAGAAGGTCGTTTTCTTTTAATGCGGAAATTGACGAAAACATATCGAATGTCTTCCAGCATTAAAAAACAATTAAATGTTTTAAATGAAGAAATAAAAATTTGCTCGACTAATCCTCTTACTGGTTGGTATCGAGATGGTTGTTGCAATACCGATAATAATGATCTCGGCACGCACACAGTATGTGCTAAAGTAAATAGTGCATTTTTGGATTATCTTAAAAAAAATGGAAATGATTTAGTGACTCCTAGACCTGAGTATGGGTTTGAAGGTTTAAAAGAGGGAGATTGCTGGTGTGTTTGTGCTCTTTGGTTTAAACAAGCAGTGGATGCTGGTTACCCTTGTAAAGTCTATCTTCGAAGCACAAACCTTAAAACATTAGAAATCGTTGAATTAGAGGTTTTAAAAAAACACGCAATCGATCTTTCTTAAAAAATCTTATGAAGATTGAAAAAGTAATTTTTGATTTAGGAAAAGTTTTAGTTCGTTTTGATGTAAAAAATCTATTTAGAAAAATTCTTCCAAATGAAAAAGAGGTAGATTTTTTTTTAAACAATGTTTGCACATGGGAATGGCATATCAATCAAGATACTCAGTATGATACTTCAAAGGCTGGGGAAGATTTGATTAAGAAATTTCCAAAATATAAAAAAGCAATTCTAGCTTTTTATGAAAGATTCCTAGAAATGATTGATGGAACCTATGATAAAAACGTTGCTTTAGCTTTAAGTTTAAAAAAAAAAGGTATTCCAATTTATATCTTAAGTAATTTTCCAGGTGATCAGTTTGATAGGTACATGAGTAAAAATGATTTTTTAAAGGAATTTAATGGGATGGTAGTTTCAGGAAAAGTTGGTGTTAAAAAACCCGATCCTCAAATATATAAAATGGCAATAGATCAGTTTGATTGTGAACCAAATAAAACATTATTTATCGATGATAGAATTGAAAATATCGATGCAGCAAAAAAATTTGGAATTCAAACTATTCACTTAATAAATCCGGAGTCCTTAGAAGAAAAAATTAAATTATTTAAATTTTAAAAT
>JAYQRG010000033.1:0-7161 GCA_038146245.1 Candidatus Pelagibacteraceae bacterium
AAGTTTTTAGACAATATTAAGCTAATATACCAAATAAATTATTTTTATTGCAATCTTTTATTACAACCTTTTTGATATCACCAGAATTTATTCCGTCTTTTTTAGTAAAAACAGGTATCATATGCTCATTTCTGCCAAAAAATTGTTCTCCATTTTGCGTTAAGTTTTCAAATAAAACTTTTTCAATTTTTCCAACTCGTTGCGTGTTAAATGCTAGTTGATAATCAAATAACGCATCTTGCAAAATCTTCAGTCGATTTTCGCAAACTTCTGGCGATAGTTGATCTTGATTTACTGCTGGAGTTCCAGGTCTTTGGCTATAAATAAAAGAATAAGAGGTTGAGAATTTAACTTGATGGATTAAATCTAAAGTTTCGTTAAAATCATCTTCTGTCTCGCCAGGGTACCCTACGATAAAATCGCTAGAGAATTCTATATTTGGATTGATGGATAAAAATTTAGCAATTAAATCTAAATATTTCTTTTTGGTATAGTTTCTATTCATATATTTTAAAATTTTATCAGAGCCAGATTGTGCTGGTAAATGTATCTGCGGCATTAGTTTTTCATTTTCACCGAACATATTTATTAATTCTTCATCAAAATCATTTGGGTGAGAAGTCGTAAATCTAATTCTTTCAATTTCTGGATTTTCTGAAATCATATTTATAAGCTTTGCTAAAGAGGTATCCCTATAATTATAGGAACTTACATTTTGACCAAGTAAAATAATTTCTTTGGTTCCTGTTGCTGAAAGTTTTGAAACCTCTTGAATAATAGATTCTGAACTTCTAGAAAACTCTGGGCCTCTTGTATAAGGAACCACACAAAATTTGCAAAATTTATCGCATCCTTCTTGTATGGTAATAAAATTACTAACTTTAGACTTATAATGCTTAAACTGATCTAGTACGCTAAATTTCTCATCTACATCTAAATCTGTATTTACAATTTTTTTTTTATTACTTTTGAATGAATTAATAAGTTCAGGAAGCTTATGGTAAGATTGGGGTCCTACAACGATATCTATATAATCACTTTTTTCAAATACAATGTTGCTTTCTGCTTGCGCAACACAGCCAGCAAGTACAAAAATTGGTTTCTTTTTAAATCTAAAATTTTTTTTAATTTTTCCTATATCTGAATAAACTTTTTGATTTGCCTTTTCTCTTATATGGCATGTATTAAAAATAAAACACTCTGCTTCATCTGGATTATCCGTTTGATCATATTCTATTGAATTCATAAGTTGAACAATTTTGTTTGAGTCGTATTCATTCATTTGACAGCCAAAAGATTTTATAAAAAAATTCTTATTTTTCATTTTTTTTACAATATAATTCTAATCGATGATCTATGAGTTCATAACCTAGTCGGTTAGCAATTTTTTTTTTAAGATGTTCAATTTCTTCATCAACAAATTCAATAATGTTTCCGGTATTGACATCAATTAGATGGTCATGGTGTTTTTCAGATGACACTTCATATCTGGCCCTTCCTTTTTTAAAATCATGCCTTTCTAAAATACCTAATTCTTCTAAAAGTTTCACAGTTCTATAAACAGTAGCAATGCTGATGTTTTTATCGATTTTGAATACTCTTTTATAAATTTCATCTACATCAGGATGAAAAGAAGTATTGCTAAAGGTTTCCTCAAGTAATTTAACAATTACTTTTCTCTGGTCGGTTAGTCTAAGACCTTTTTCAACACATTTTTTTTCAAGGTTTAGGGCAAAAGGTGATGTAGTCCTTTTATTCATAATTATTGAAGAATTATAACTTAAATTAATAAATTGGAATAAGATTTTTTTTATATCTTTTTTTTTCTATAATTTTCTTAATATCTTCTATGGAATAGAATTCTAGTTTAGGATTAGAAGCTATTTTTTTAATTGACCCTAACGGTATACCAAAACATTTATTATTATAAATAGAAGATAAGGTCTTGGTTAAAGTGATAGTATTTCTTATACTAGTGTAATTACCGGGCCCTAAACAGGCATAAAGATTAAATTTATGATCAATTTTTATTTTTAATTTATTTAAAACTTTAAAAAAAAAGGAGGGAAGATTTTCTGACTTTTCTATAAAAAATTTTTTTTGGTAATTTTTTTTTTTATAAAATAAAAAAATTTTAATATTTTTCGTAATTCCATCAAAATAGATAAAGTTTTCTTGATTCATTTTAATTAGCCTTGATCAAGCTAAATTAATTTTTTCTGTAGGTAATAAAATAGATTTATCGAAATCTGTTAAAGAATTTTGTTCAATTATTTTTTCTAAGAAAAGAGTATACTTATCTTTAATTTCTGAGTAATCATCTAAATGTTTCGCCAATTCAAGACCAGATATAACTTTGTTTTGATTTCTCATATTATATCTTTCTTCTCTTAGTTCTTTGTAAACTTTGTGTGTGTTTAAATTTGTTTTATAAGCTTTTACCGATGCTCTAATAATATCAAATTTAGTAACTTTAAATGTTTCATTATCATCTCTCTCTTTTGGTACGAGCCCTGCCGTTGACCAAGTTCTTTGTCCAAAAAGCGAGTTGCCCTCTAAGGCAAATCTTGAAGTTCCCCATCCACTTTCATAAGCAGCCTGCGCAATTGCCAAAGATGGAGGAATAATATCTGCTCTTTTTAAAAGTTCATCAAAGTTTCCAAATTCAACCTGGTATCTTTTAAAAACTGTTTTTAACCAATCAGAATCTTTCAAGGTGATTTGTCTAGATTTGCTTAGAAGTATTATTTTTTTTCTCTCAATTAAAATGTCTTGATTTTCAGATAAAATTAAAGGCAGTACGATTTGTATAAATAATTCTTTTCTAGCATTAATATTTTCTAATTCATTGATGCCTCTAGGTATTTGAGTGAAGAAAACTGGCTTCACAGGTTTTCCGCTTCTTATATCTTTTAAATTGTATTCTAATTCTTCAAATAAACTTAGAACACTTCTTGCATGAGGAGTGTTAAAATTCCTTGTATCTCGTTGTGTAAAAAATTGATCTTGGTAAACTACTTTAGTTTTATCTTTGGAATCAGTAGTGCTGGGCACAGAAATTTTATTTTGACTATAAATTGATTTTACTTGAGATGTGTTTTGCTGAATAATCCCTGGTAACAAAACAAAAGCAAATATCGCCGATACTAAAGCTGCTGCTTGAAAAAGATTTGATAATGTATTTTTAGTATATTCTTTTTTTGAAATTCGTGGTGTTTCATCAATAGGTAAAGGGATGCCGTTTTTAAGTAAAATTAATTCTAATTGTTTAGCTGTAAGTTGTTTACCTCTAGATTCATAAAATAAAAATTCTTCCAGCTGATGTTTTTTTGCAGTTAAAATCAGATGATTTAAATAAACGTACTTTGGTTTATTCATGCTCTGTTACCGCCTCGACTCTATTAACTTCAGGAACATAATGTTTAATCATTCTTTCAACGCCATGTTTTAGCGTGATCGTTGAGCTTGGGCATCCAGAACATGCACCTTTTAGCATCACTTCAGCTACTCCATCCTTATAAGATTTTAATTTAATATCACCACCATCCATAGAAACTGCGGGCCTGATTTTTTCTGTTAAGACTTCTTCAATTTTTTTTGAAACCACATCATTAAAAGTATTGCTTTCTTTAAAAGAAAGGGGGGTAAATTTTTCATTTATATTTTTTTTTAATATTAAGGTTATTTCATCTATTAAACTTTCCCAGTTAGATTCCAGAGTTTTCTTTATAGAAATAAAATCTCTATCTAAATAAATTAAGTCGACTTTTTTTGTATCAAATATCTCTTTGGCAAAAGGAATATTGATGTTTGAATTCTTTTTTAATTCTATGGAACCTTCCAAAACAATTTTTTGATCTAAAATAAATTTTTTTGTTTCAGGGTTTGGTGTGTCAGCTATGTTTATATTCATTTTTTTTTAAAAATGGTAACTACTTAATAAATATGTAAGGATTTAGGCAATTAAATCAATATCCTTTTCTGTCATAGAGCCTGGGACAATCACTACGGGAATAGACAAGTTTTTAATCTTTTTTCCAGTAATTGCTTTAATAATTGGTCCTGGATCTTCATTATTTGGAGAGGATGCTAACACAATAAATCTAATTGATTTATCTTCTTGTACTAGTTTTAGGATTTCTTCAACTTTATCTCCTAATTTTAAGATAATTTCTGTTTCAATATTGAATGTATTTTTAATTTCATTTGCCCAGTAACGACATTTCTTTTTTGCTTCACTTGTTGCCTCCTGTTCTATTAAATTTTCAATAGTAGACCATTGGGCATTAGTTGCAGGATCAATAATATAAAGCATCGATAACGCTCCATTTGTATTAATGGCTCTTTTTGCTGCAAAATAAATTGCTTTTTTAAATTCTACACTTTCATCAATTACAATAAGAAATTTTTTTTTCATTTAAATTAATCCTACTATTGATTTGACCTCATGCAATGTCTTTCCCGCAACTTTATTAGCTCTTTCTTGACCGTTTTTAAGGATTTGCACAAGCTGCTCTTTTTCTTTTTTTAACTCAAAAATTTTTTTTCCTATAGGAGCAATATTTTCTACTAAAATATCTGTTAATTTTTTTTTAAATTCAGAAAAACTTTTACCATCAAACTCTTTAATAGTGTCTTGTTCTGAAGAATTATTTAATGAAGAAAAGATGCTAATAAGATTTTTAGCTTCAAACCTTTTAGAGTTGCTATCTAAAATCCCAGAATCTATTGGGTCAGAATCGGTTTTGGCTTTTCTAATTTTTTCTTCAATTTGATCTTTGGTATCTGTTAAATTGATCCTTGATAAATCTGATGCTTCAGATTTACTCATTTTTTTTTGACCATCTTTTAAACTCATAATTCGGGCCGTTTTTTTTGGTATAATTGGTTCTGGCAAATTAAAAAAGTTTTCTAAATTATACTCCCTATTGAACTTGCTCGCTATATCTCTGCATAATTCTAAATGTTGCTTTTGATCTTCGCCGACTGGAACATGGGTAGCTTTGTATAATAATATATCTGCCGCCATCAAAACAGGGTAGGTAAATAATCCAACGCTAGCATTTTCTTTATTGGAACCTGCCTTTTCTTTAAATTGAGTCATTCGATTTAACCAACCAACTCTTGCAACACAGTTGAGTATCCAAGAAAGTTCAGCGTGAGCTGTTACGCTCGACTGACTAAAAATTACATTTTTTTTAGGATCAATTCCAGATGCTAAAAAAGCTGCGGCAGTGTTAATAATATTTTCTTTTAAAGAACTTGGGTCAACTTTCACCGTAATTGCATGAAGATCTGCTAACATATAAAAACATTCGTACTCGTTTTGCATATCTACAAAATTTTTCATCGCACCTAGATAGTTTCCTAGATGCAAATTACCGGTTGGCTGTATTCCTGATAAAACTCTTTTATTTACCATTTATTAATTTTTTATTTTAAAGTCTTTTATACTAAATGATTTAATTAATACTGAAAGAATAAAATAACTTATCAAAGAAATAGAAATAATTAATATTAAATATAAAAATTTTGCTAGATCTGTAGTTTCAAATAAAGCGGAAAATTTTACTAACTGCAAATATAAAATGAGTCCCATAATTGTAGTACAAAAAATAATTTTTGTTATTCGAATAAAAAAAGCTTTATCAAATTGATACCACCTATTTTTCAGTAATAAGTATTTATAAACAAAGATTGCAGACCAGCTAGAAATAGTGGTTCCAAAAGCAATAGATAGGAATCCGACTAACTTAAAAAAAATAACACTTATTAATATGTTTATAATCGCAGTTAATAAAGAAATGTAAAAAGGCGTTTTTGTATTTTCTCTCGCAAAATAAAAGTTAGAGTAAAGTTTAATTAAGGAAAATGCTGGTAACCCAAATCCAAAAATAACTAAAGCTTCATAAGTTTTTTTAACACTTGTTTTATCAAAAGATCCATAACCAAATAAACTGGAAATTATTATTTCTGCAGCCAAAATAATTCCTACAGAGGCTGGTAGCGCTAAGAATAAAGAAAGTTCCACAGCTCTATTTTGTAGGAAGCTAATCTTCTGTTTTTCTTTACGTAGTTTTAAAGCAGATAATATGGGCAGTATGACAGTTCCAATAGCAATTCCAGTTAACGCAAGCGGTAGTTGGTAAATTCGGTCTGCATAATAAAGGTAAGAAACTGCGCCAGGTTGAAATGAAGCTATAATAGTGCCAATCAATATATTTATTTGAACAATCCCCGAAGAAAAAACACTCGGTAATAGTTTTGTAAAAAATTTTTTTATATTTTTAGTAAGGAGGATTTTAAAATTTATCTTAGCAAAAAAATATTTTTTACTATAAAAAACTAATAAAATTAGCTGTGCCAATCCTGCTAAAAAAACAGCATAAGCCATAAACCGAACATATGACTGGTTAAAATAATAAGATATTAAAAGAGATAAAATTAAAAAAATATTAAGTATAATTGGAAGAGCAGCGGCTACTGCAAATTTTTTATAAGAGTTTAAAATTGCTGAATAAAAAGAAGATAAGGATACAAAAAATAAAAAAGGAAATGTTATTCTTGTTAAATCAACTGCTTGATTAAATTTTTCTGGATTGCTTTTAAACCCTGGAGAAATAATTAAAACTACCCCTCCTGTAAAAACCTCTGCCAACAAAACTAGAATGATCAAAAATAAAAATAGAAAGTTAAAAATTTGATTTGCAAAATCGAAAGATTTTTTTTTTCTTCCAATCAGTTTTGCGTAGATTGGCACAAAGGCTGCATTGAATGTGCCTTCGGCAAAAAGTCTTCGAAAGGTATTAGGTAATCTAAAAGCTACAAAAAAACTATCTGCTAAAGCTGATGTTCCTACAAATACTGCAATTAAAATATCTCTAACATATCCTAAGATTCTGCTTAATAATGTAAAAAAACCGAACGAACTTATTGAGGTTAAAATATTCATATACAGATATAATATTCTACATTAAAAGTTATTTCCGTTAAATAAGGTTATTATTAGACAATGGATAAAAAAAACATTATTCAAAAATATACTGACAAAGAAGCTTTAGATTTTCACATACAGGGCAAGCCTGGAAAAATAGAAATAATTTCTTCTAAACAACTTTCTACACAAAGAGATTTATCGTTAGCCTATTCTCCTGGAGTAGC
>JAYQRG010000034.1:0-6893 GCA_038146245.1 Candidatus Pelagibacteraceae bacterium
AAAAAATTTATGGATTTTGAAACAGCAGTTAAAATTTCTGGTTCAAGATTTGTAATTTTAAAAAGTGATTTATCTTTACTGGAGCGTGCACTTACCAATTTTATGCTTGATGTTCATGTAAAAGAACACGGTTACCAAGAGTATTCGGTACCAGTCATTGTAAATGAAAGATCTATGTATGGTACAGGGCAGCTTCCTAAATTTGAAAATGAACAGTTCAAACTTAATAATAATTTTTGGCTGATTCCTACAAGTGAAGTTAGTTTAACAAATACTGTTTCTGAACAAATTTTAGATTACCAACAGTTACCAATTAGAATAACAAGCGCTACTCAATGCTTTAGAGCAGAAGCGGGAGCCGCTGGAAAAGACACTAAAGGTATGATTAGACAGCATCAGTTTACTAAAGTTGAGCTAGTTTCTATTATACAGCCTGAATTTAGATTTAAAGAGTTAGATCGTTTATTAAATTGCGCAGAGAGTATTTTAAAAAAACTTGATCTTCCTTACCGTGTAATGATTTTGTCTTCTGGAGATATGGGTTTTAGTGCAGAAAAAACTTTTGATATTGAAGTGTGGCTACCTTCACAAAATAAGTATCGCGAAATTTCAAGTTGCTCATCGTGTGGTACTTTTCAAGCTTTAAGAATGAAATCTAGATATAAAACTTTAGATGGAAAGAATGAACATGTTGCAACACTTAACGGATCAGGCTTGGCAGTTGGTAGAACTTTGGTTGCTATTTTGGAAAATTATCAAAATGAAGACAGGTCAATAACTATTCCATCGGTGCTAAGGTCATATATGCACAATAAGGAAAAAATTATTTTAAAATAAATTAAATGGCGGAGAGGGTGGGATTCGAACCCACGAATGAGTTGCCCCATTGCCGGTTTTCAAGACCGGTGCTTTCAACCGCTCAGCCACCTCTCCATTAATTTAAAAGCATTAATATTAAAAAATATTCCCAAAAGCTACATATAAAAAACTACTATACCGTGTTATATTTTAAGATGAAAAAGTTTTTATCGATTCTTTTTTTGTTAGCTTTAACAAATACTTCTATAGCTAATGAAGATTTTAATGCTTGGGTTAAAAACTTTATAGTATATGCAAAAAATCAAGGTATATCCAATTCAACTTTAGATGCTTCCTTTAAAAACGTAAAATTTTTAGAAAACATTATTAAGAGCGACAGAAAACAACCAGAGTTTATAGAAAAAACTGATATTTATATAAGCAAAAGAGTAAACCCAATAAAAGTTATTACTGCAAAAAAAATTATCAAAGACAATATTGATATTTTAAATAAAATTGAAAAAAAATTTAAAGTTCCAAAGGAATATATAGTAGCTCTGTGGGGTGTAGAGACAGTATTTGGGGTCCACAAAGGAAAAGTAGATATAATTTCTGCGCTTGCGACATTATCTTTTGATAAAAGAAGATCTGAATACTTCAGAAATGAATTATTAGTATTGTTAAAGTTAATTGATAAAAAAGTTGTAAAGCTTGAAAATTTAAAAGGATCGTGGGCAGGCGCTCATGGAAATTTTCAATTTATGCCAACGTCTATCATGAACTATGCAATCGATTACAATAAAGATGGTAAAATTGATTTATATTATTCCTTAGAAGATTCATTTGCTTCCGCAGCTAATTACTTGAAAACAATTGGCTGGGATAAGAACCCCTGGGGAATTAAAGTTAAAGTAACTAAAAAAATACCTACTCAATATATATCTTATGATGCAAGAGAATTAAAAAAAGAACTAAATATAAATCAATGGGAAATGTTAGGAATTGAATTTCCTGATAATTTGAACATAAACAAAAAAACTAAGGGAAAATTAATATATCCTGATGGTGACGATAGTCTTGCTTATATAGTGTTCAAAAATTATGAAAGATTACTACATTGGAATAGATCTTTGCGTTTTGCAATATGCATAGGTGTTTTTTCAGATTTAGTTAAGTCATGAAAATAAAAATTTTTTTTTTATTTTTAATAGGAGCAATTTTAAATTCTTGTGCTAGTAATTTTTCTAGCGAAGAAAAAGAAACAATTGGCTTTGCTAATGTGGTAAATAGTGACAAAATATATGCCTCATTAGATAAGGGTAGGAAATATAAAATTATTAACTCTTATTCTAATAATTCAATAATTGTAACGATAGATGAAAAATTGTCAGGAAATAATAAAAGAATTATTTTTTTACCAGAAAAATTTTTTAGTGAATTAAAATTAAATAAATCAAATCCATTAGTTTCCATAGTAGAAGAATTTTCTAATCCAGTTTTTGTTGCCGCCAAAGTTAAAACATATGATGAAGAAAAAAAAGTTAACACAAATATAGTAACCCCAAAAGTTTCGATACTATCTTTAGATAATTCAAATTCAATTGATAGAAATGTTTTCTTTATCCAAATTGGGCCATATTATTTTGAAAAAAGTATGAATCAAGACTATGATAAAATTGAAAAAAACTTAAATAATAAAATTTCAATTGAAAGATTTTTTTTACAAAACAAACTTTATATGAAAATTGGACCACTAAATAATGTAAAGCAGTTTGATAATTTATATACAATATTTGCTAAAAATAGAATATCAGACTATAAAATTTTAATTAAATGAAAAAAATATTTATTTTTTTAATCGTATCTCTTTTGACAATACAAAATAGTTTTGCGGAGTTTAACACCATTGCTAAGCAAGCATTTTTAATTGATGTAGATTCCAATTATGTGATTTATAAAAAAAACGAAGATCAAAAAATTTCTCCAGCCTCGCTTACAAAAATAATGACTTCAGTAATAGCTTTTGATCTTATTAAAAAAAAAGAACTGTCATTAACTGATAAATTCACCATATCTAAAAATGCATGGAGACACTCTACCAAAGGTTATTCCTCCATGTTTATCATGCCAAATGATAAAGTTACCGTAGAAGATCTTCTTCATGGAATAATAATTGCATCAGGAAACGATGCTTGCGTTGCTTTAGCCGAAGGTATTGCTGGTACAGAAGAGGCCTTTGCTACTTTAATGAACCAAAAAGCAAAAGAATTAAATTTAAAAAATACAAATTTTACTAATTCATCTGGAATTTATGACGGTAATAATTATTCAACAGTTGAAGACGTTGCAAAACTTTCAATTTATATGATCAAAGAATTTCCAGAGTTATATAAGATGTATGCAATAAAAGAATTTACCTGGGAAAGAACTGGTGGAAAGCCTATCAAACAGGGTAACAGAAACGTGCTCTTATACAAAGACATAGGAGTGGATGGTATAAAAACCGGACATCTTGCGGATTCTGGTTTTTCCTTAGCTGCCTCATCAAAAAAATATGATAGGAGAGTTATAAGCGTGATTAGCGGCACCGCATCCATGGCTGAAAGGGGTAGAGAAAGTATTAGGTTATTATCATATGCAAATTCATCTTTTGATTTAATTAAAATTTCAAAAAATACAGACGCTATAAGTATTAAAGCATTTAACTTATCTGATAAAAAAATTAATTTACGTCCAAATAAAGATTTTTATTTAACAATACCCGCAAGACAATCTAATAAGATCATTTTGGAAGCTGAAGTAACCGATCTTATTAAAAGATCCATTAAGAGCGGTGAAAAATTAGGTATTTTAAAAATAACTTATGATGGAAAACTTATTGGCGAAATTGATTTAGTTTCAGAAAAAAATATTGAAAGAGTTAACTTTTTCACAAGGTTTTTAAATTCAATTAGTTATTTCGTATGGGGTTAAGTAAAAATGGATTTCTCATCAGTTTTGAGGGGATAGAGGGATCTGGAAAATCTACTCAAATAAAGCTTTTATATAAATATCTAAAATTACTTAAAAAAAAAGTGATTATCACACGTGAGCCCGGTGGCACATTAGTTGCTGAAAAATTGAGAAAAATTGTAATAAATGATTTAAAAAACAATGAAGATAAAATAACAGAATTACTATTAATTCTTGCGGCAAGAGCTGATCATATAAAAAAAATTAATTATTTTATTTCAAAAGGATACATAGTTTTATGCGATAGATTTATAGATTCAACTTTTGTATACCAACACTTTGAACAAAAAATACCTATAAACTATATAAACTTCATTCAAAATAAATTGCTAAATGTACCTTTTCCAAAAATAACTTTTTTACTAGATGTCAATCCTCTCTTATCTAAAATAAGAGTTAACTTAAGAAAAAAAAAGAAAGATAGATTTGATAAATACAATAAAATTAAAATGTTAAGAATTAGAAATTATTTTAAAAAATTATATCTTCAAAATAAAAATAGAATAATTTTAATAAACGGATCATTAAATCAGAATCAAATAAGAAATTTAATTATTAATACCTTGGTGAATAAAAAATGCATATAGAGATATCTAATAAGCTCATTGGATATAAACAGGAGATAGATTTTTTTGTTAACTTATATAAAAATAATAAACTTCCTAAAGTAATTCTTTTAAATGGAGAAAGTGGAATAGGTAAATATACCTTTTTGCTTCATCTTATATATTTTCTTGAGAACAACAGAGAATATAAAGAAAACAATACTATAGAATCTGAAATTATAAAAAATCCTAACATTCTAATCTTAAAAAAAAATCATGAAGATTCCGGTATAAATATTGATCAAGTTAAAAAGTTAATTAGTTTTACAAAACTAAAATCTTTTAATAACAATAATAAATTTGTTATTATTCGTGAAATTAGTGACTTAAACGTAAATTCATTAAATTCTTTACTTAAAATTCTTGAAGAACCAAGTGGTAATATATTTATTTTTTTAACAAACGATATTTTATTTTCAATTACCCCGACACTAAAATCAAGATGCTTTGAAAAAAAAATGTTTTTAAATCAAAACGATTCTAATGAGATAATCAATTATTTAACATCTATGTATGAAATAAATAATTATCAATATGATTTAGTCAAAACTACTCCAGGAAGATATCTTAGAAAATATTTATTTTTAAAAGAGCATAAATTACTTAATACAGAAATAATATATACTCTTGAAAATTTAGACTATAAAAAAATAGAAAAAGATCAAAATTTACAATTTATTTTAAGTGAATTTTTAAACAAATATCAAACTGACATTGATTTTTTAAATAAAATTAAAATAAATTTAAATTTAAAAAATGATTTAAAAACTTTTTTAATAAATAAAATTAACTTATAATCATTATTATATTGAAAGATAAATTTTATATAACCACCCCAATTTACTACCCATCTGCCAAACCTCATATGGGTCATGCTTATTCTAGTATTGCATCAGATGTAATTGCGAGATTCAAATTTCTAGAGGGTTTTGATGTATTTTTTCTAACCGGTACCGATGAGCATGGTTTAAAAATTCAAAAAGCGGCTTCATTAAACAATAAGTCACCTCAAGAATTTTGTGATCAAATCTCAAAGACATTTATAGATTTATGTAAAATTTTGAATTTAAGTAATAATGATTTTATTAGAACCACGGAAGAAAGACATAAAGTTACAGTCCAGCACCTATGGAATTTGTTGCAAAATAATGATCAATTATACTTATCTAAATATGCAGGATGGTATTCAGTATCCGACGAGGCTTATTATGCGGAGGATGAGATTGAGGAAAAAGATGGAAACAAAGTTTCAAAATCCAGTCAAAGTAAAGTTGAATGGATGGAAGAGGAAAGTTTCTTTTTTAAACTTTCAGAATGGCAAGATAAACTATTAGACTTTTATCAAAAAAATCCAAACTTTATTCTTCCAGAATCAAGAAGGAATGAGGTTATTAGTTTTGTAAAAAGTGGCTTAAAGGATCTGTCAGTATCTAGAACCACTTTTAATTGGGGCATAGGTGTTCCTAATAATAAAAAACATGTAATGTACGTTTGGTTAGATGCATTAACAAATTATATAAGTGCTACTAATTTTTTTAATAATCATAATGGATACTGGCCTGCAAATGTACATATTATAGGAAAAGATATACTAAGATTTCATGCTGTGTACTGGCCAGCTTTTTTGATGGCGGCAAATTTACCTTTGCCCAAAACAGTTTTTGGACATGGATGGATTCTTTCTGGAGAAGAAAAAATGTCTAAATCAAAAGGAAACATATTAGATCCAGTTGAATTAATTAATGAATACGGAGTAGATGAAGTAAGGTATTATTTAATGAAAGAGGTAATTTTTGGTTTAGATGGAAAAATTAATTTAGAGAATTTAAAAAATTGCATAAACGATTTAGCTAATAATATTGGAAACTTAACAAATAGAATTTTTACAATTATTGATAAAAATTATAACAATCAAGTTCCCGAAGTTAATGAAAATCATACTATTAATTCAGAATTAATTTTAAATAAAAATAATTTTATAAAGTTTATGAATGATTATGAAATTCACAATTATGTTAAAGAAGTTCATTCTTATTCTTCAAAGGTTAACAAATATGTTAATGACAATGAGCCGTGGAATAAAAAAAAAAATACTGAGATGAATATTAAAAATATAATCTATTCATCATTATATGCATTGAAAAATATTTTTATTCTTTTGTATCCAATTATGCCAAATAAAAGTATAGATTTTTTAAAGAATATAAATATTTCAGAAAAAGATATTTCAATATCTTTGTTAGATAAAAAATTGGCAGTTAACTCTAAATTAATAAAGCCTAAAATATTATTTAAAAAATATTAATGATTTTTATCGATTCCCATTGCCATTTGTATTACGAACCTTATGTTAATAATCTTCATGAAACAATAAAGGATTGTAAGGAAAATAATATAAATTTATTATTATCAATTAGTGTAGATCAGGAAACTTCACTTAAAAACATTAATATTTCTGAATCATATGGTGAAGTTTAT
>JAYQRG010000035.1:0-6496 GCA_038146245.1 Candidatus Pelagibacteraceae bacterium
TCTCTAGGGTGAATCTCACATAGGTTCATAATATTAGCTAAGATCATCAGTCTTTCTATATGATGAGACCAAGCATATTTTTTTGCATTTGAAATTGCATAATCTAAGGGATCCAATCCTGTAGTTCCATCATACCAACTTTTTTTCATCTTTTTTTTATGATTAAAAAAATTAGTATTTTGAAATTTTTCATCATAATTTTGATAGATACCTCGCATAAATTCCCGCCAGCCAATAAGCTGCCTGAGGTATCCTTCATAAGAATTAATATTGGTATTTTTCTCTATTTTTATCAACTCAGCAATGATTTCGTTTGGAGTTAAAAGACCATTATTTATAAAAGGACTTAAGACGCTATGAAATAGCTTATGATCTCGCTGATCTACAGAGTCCTCATAGTCACCGAATTGATTTATTTTTTCTTTTAAAAAATGATTTAAGGTTTTTTTAGCATCTTCTCGAGTAGTGCCGATCCAAAAATGTTTTGTAGACCCAGGATGGTTAGAAAATTTTTTTTCGATAATCTCTCTTAGATCTTCAGTATGTTTAGTTTTTAAAAAGACGGGTTGCTTAGGTAGTTTAGTATTTTTTGGCATTTTTTTTCTATTTTGCTTATCAAAACTCCATTGCCCTCCTATGGGCTGATTATTTTTATCAACAAGTAATTTATATTTAATTCTCTGATCTTTATAAAAATTAGCCATGAAAGGTCTTTTGTTTTTATTCAAATAATTTTTAAATTCATCTCTTGAATTTAAAAACATAGGGGTAGTCAAAATTTGAAAATCTATTTTATTTTTTTTTAAAAAAGTAAGAATTTTTATTTCAAAAGGTTTATCTTCAATTTCAAAAAAAAATATTTTTTTTATTTTTTTTTTTTGAATTATATTTTTTAATTTCTCTTCAAAGGAAATTTGGGGCGTTTCATCTTCTAATCTATGATAGATAATTTGAAATTGGTTTTTTTTCATCTCATCAGCAAATGACCTCATGGAAGATAAAAAAAATAAGATTTTTTGTTTATGGTGTCTTTCGTAAGTACAAAGTCCATAATCTTCTGCTAAAAAAAACAGACAATGTTTAAAAGGTTGAAAATATTTTTTTTGAAATAATTGATTTCCTAGAACTAGGAATAGTTCATTCATACCATTAGACGATAAATTCCATCCTTAACCGTAATAAAATTATTATCACCTAGTTTTTGTTGAACTTTTTTGCGTAGTCGATAAAGGTGAGTCTCATAGGTATGGGTGTCCAAACCTTCTCCTGAGGACCAAACATCTCTCATTACATCATCTTTCGTTGCTCCATCTTTTTTACCTAAAAGATAAAGAATAATATCCTGCTCTTTTTCTGTTATTTTTATGGATTTTTTTCCTTGGGAAAGAGTTCTTTCGTTTTTATCCAAAATATAAGGGCCTAAGTCTATTTTAGATTGGAATAAAAACTTAAATTTAAGAAGAGAAAGTTTTATAATTTTCTCAAAATCTTGAAAATCAATAGGCAGTTCTAGAAAAGCACTCAATAAATTATTTTTTTTTAAAATTTTAAAGTTATCCTGGTTTTTTGATAAAAAAATTTTTGGATATTTAATTTTTTTTAACTCTTTAGGGTCAAGTTTTTCGATATTATCTATAAAAAAAAGAAATACATAAATGTCTATAAGTGGAGACTTTAAAATTTCTTTAGCTTCCCTAAAAGATTTTAAATTTTGCAAATTATACTCTGTTTTCTGCTCTTTTAAGCATTCAAAAAAAACAGGTGAACCAACTGTAATAATAGAATAATTTTGCATATTACCTAAAATATAAATTTTTATGATTATAGTAAACAAAAACGGAACGCTTATACACAAAAAAGAAATGTTTCACTGTGCTATAGGAAAACGTGGAATAGCTAAAAAAAAAACAGAGGGAGATCAAAAAACACCATCTGGTGTTTTTTCTCTTGGACCGGTTTATTACAGGGCAGATCGTATTAAAAAACTAAAAACAAAATTAAAAAAAATCATAATTAGAAAGAATATGGCTTGGTGCGACAACCCAAAAAGCTCATTTTATAACAAGCTAATAACTGTAAAAGAGAATACGAAAGAAAAATTGTACCGAAAAGATCATCTATATGACGTGTTGGTAGTTATTAAATATAATATGAGACCTATTATTAAAAATAGAGGAAGTGCAATTTTTATTCATATCGCAAGAAAAAATTATAAAGGAACAATGGGATGTATTGCATTAAAAAAAAAGGATTTAATTGTGCTTTTAAAAAAAATTAATTCTAAAACTAAAATTAAAATAATAGCTTAAGCACGATTTCCAAAAATTTTACTACCCACCCGGATATAAGTAGCGCCTAAGGAAGCAGCTATTAAGTAGTCAGCGCTCATTCCCATGCTTAGTTCAGGTAAATTTATTTTTTTTGCGTTATCTCTTAAAATTTTAAAATGTTTATCTGGTTCTTCATTGACTGGAGGAATACACATTAGACCAATGATATTTATTTTTTCTTTGGCATAATCAAATAAACTTATTAAATCATCATTCATAACACCTGATTTTTGAGACTCTTTTCCAGTATTGACTTGAATAAAATACTTTCGATTAATTTTAATTTTTTCTTCTGCTTGTTTTAATGCGTCTACTAGTTTTTTGCTATCTACAGAATGGATAAAGTTAAAAATTTTAACAGCATCTTTAGCCTTATTAGTTTGTAAGGAACCTATCAAATGAAGTTCAATATTTGGATAATCTTGCTTAATAAGATCCCATTTTTTTTTTGCTTCCTGTACTTTATTTTCACCATAAATTTTATGACCTAGTTCTAAAACTGGTTTAATAAATGAATAATCAAAGGTTTTAGTAACTACAATGATGTGGCTGGATAAATTTTTACTCTTTAATTCCTCTTGAATTTTTAGAAAATTTTGCTGTATGTTCATTTCGTGTTTAAAATTTTTTTCTATATTAATAAATTATCAAATATACAAAAGGATAATCTTAATAGGTTAAAAAACATTAATATTATTTACCGAAATTACAGCAAACAAGATTATGTGGAACGAGCTTTTATTTTAAAAAAATTTTGCAAAAAGAGAAACTTCAAACTATTTATTTCTAATGACTATCCACTATCCATTAAGATACATGCTGATGGGGTGTATATACCCAGTTTTAACAAATCTTTTAGAATTAATAACAATAAAAAATTAAAACTGATAGGGTCCGCACACACAATAAATCAAATTACTGAAAAAAAGAACCAAGGTTGCAAAATAATTTTTTTATCCCCTTTTTTCTTAACTGATTCACATCCAAAAAAATTAAATTTAGGTTTAAATAAGTTTAATTTTTTAAAGGAAAATTTTATTACCAAAATAAGATTTATTCCTCTTGGTGGAATTAATAAAAACAATTTTCAAAAGCTATTTATTCATAGATTAGATGGTTTTGCTGCCATAAGCATGATGGAGAAAAAGTTAGAAAATAATACAATTTCTAAACTAAATTTAATTGCGAGCATAAATTAAAACTGTAAATTCCCAGTATGCAAATCGAAAAATTTAACCCCTCTGCTGTAGACAAAAAGTGGCAAAAATTTTGGGATCAAAACAAAGTTTTTAAAGCATCTGATTCTAAAAACTTAAAAAAATACTACTGTCTAGAAATGTTTCCCTACCCTTCCGGAAAAATTCATATGGGTCATGTTCGTAATTACACTTTGGGAGATGTTATCGCCCACTATAAAAGATTAAACGGATACAATGTGCTTCATCCTATGGGCTGGGATTCTTTTGGTATGCCAGCTGAAAATGCAGCTATACAAAATAAATTACATCCAAAGGACTGGACACTAAAAAATATTGAAGTAATGAAAGCGCAGCTTAAATTACTTGGTTTTTCTATTGATTGGGATAGGGAACTATCTACTTGCGACTCTGATTATTATACTCATCAACAAAAATTTTTTTTGGATCTTTATGAAAAGGGTTTGGTTTATAAAAAGGAAAGCTTAGTAAACTGGGACCCGGTGGATAACACGGTATTAGCAAACGAGCAGGTTATTGATGGTAAAGGGTGGAGATCAGGTGCTCCAGTAGTTCAAAAAAAACTATCTCAATGGTTTTTTAAAATTACTAGTTTTGCTGAAGACTTAGACCAATCTTTAAATGGTCTGACTGAATGGCCAGAAAAGGTCAAGCTAATGCAAAAAAATTGGATTGGTAAATCAGAAGGTTGTGAGATTATTTTTAAAATAAAAAATACAAAAGATACAAAAAATATTAATATTTTTACAACGAGACCAGATACGATCTTTGGAGCATCTTTTTTAGCTTTGGCAGTTGATCATCCTTTAAGTGAAAATTATTTAAATGACCAAAAATATCAAAAATTCAAAGAAGCATGTTACCAAAGCGCAAATACAGAAGAAACCTTAGCAAAAACAGATAAAATTGGTTTTAAAACTGATTATGTAGCTGAACATCCATTTATAAAAGGAAAGACTATTCCTATTTTTTTTTCAAATTTTGTACTTATGGGCTATGGAACTGGAGCAATTTTTGGGTGTCCTGCTCATGATCAAAGAGACTTAGAATTTGCAAACAAATATGGTCTAGAAGTTATTCCTGTAATTTTACCTCCTAATGAAAATGAAAAAACATTTAAAATTCAAAATGAGGCATACATAGGTGAAGGAAAAATTTATAATTCTGATTTTTTAAATAATTTATCCGTTCATGAGGGTAAAAAAACTATTATCAAAAAAATTGAACAAAATAAAATTGGAACTTCTAAAGTAACATTTAGGCTAAGAGACTGGGGAATATCCAGACAAAGATACTGGGGTTGCCCTATTCCGATTCTTTATGATGATACGGGCAATGCCATACCCGTAGATAAAAAAGACCTTCCTGTTAAACTTCCGGAAGATATTAGTTTTGAAAAACCAGGCAACCCACTTGATCATCATCCTTCTTGGAAGTTTGTTAAATGTAAAAAAACTGGAACAACTCTAATCAGAGAAACTGATACACTCGATACATTTGTAGATTCCTCTTGGTATTTTTTAAGATTTTGCTCCAGTAAATTAAAAGAATCTGGATATGCGGATAGTGATGTTAAATATTGGATGCCCGTAGATCAATATATTGGAGGTGTTGAACACGCAATCTTGCACTTATTATATTCAAGGTTTTTCACAAGAGCAATCACAACTGGAACCAAAAATGAAATGAAAGAACCATTTAAAGGTCTTTTTACTCAAGGAATGGTGTGTCATAAAACTTTCAAAAACTCAGAGGGTAAATGGATCTTCCCGGAAGAAGTATTTGAAAAAGATGGAAAATTTTTTGAAGAAAAAACAAATCAAGAAGTAACGGTTGGCCCATCTGAATCCATGTCTAAATCGAAAAAAAATGTAGTTGACCCTCAAACTGTAATTAATCTTTATGGTGCTGACGCTGTGCGATGGTTTGTGTTATCCGATAGCCCTCCAGAGAGGGATATACAATGGAGCGATGAGGGGATCAGTGGTTCATATAAATTTATTCAAAAAATATGGTTAATCAGTGAAATGATACAAGTAATTCCCGCTAATCTTAAAATGAATGATGGTGATAAATCTTCAATTGAAAAACTAATTCACAAACTAATTAAGGATATTACATACAATATTGATCATTTTCACTTTAACGTTGCTGTTGCTAAATTTTATGAATTTACAAATCATTTATCGAAAATTTTACATGAAAACAAAGGTGAGCAAGAGTACTTAAAAAATATTTTTAAAGATTTTTTAATTTTAATTTACCCATTTGTTCCACATATCGCATCGGAGTCTTGGGAAAAATTAAAAATTAAAGAAAAAATAAATCAACAAAAATGGCCTGTTTTCAAACAAGAGTTGTTAAAAGAGGAAATAATTAATTTAGTAATTCAAATCAATGGAAAAAAAAGAGCTGTTCTTGAAGTTGAACCAAATCAAAGCGAAGAAGTTTTATTTAAGAAATGTACGGAATTAGACAGTGTGAACAAGTTTTTAGATGGTAAAAAAATTCATAATAAAATATACGTAAAAAATAAACTAATAAATCTTGTAATTAAATGACCAAATTAAATAATTTTAAATCCATATTATTCTTTTTTTTATTAATTGGTTGTGGATTTACACCAATTTTAAAAGACTTCGATAGTAGTAAAATTAAAATAAAAGAAATTACATACACTGGGGATCAGCAATTAACTTTCAAATTAAAAGAATCTTTATCAACATTAGAGAGAAATAAAGATCCAAATGGTTTAATAATAAGCATCAGTGTATCTAAAAGTATAAACTCTGTTACAAAAAATACCGCAGGAATAACTACCGAGGAAGAATTATCTATAACTGCAAATTTTGAGATAAAAAATTCTGAAAAAATATTAACAACAGATAATGTAACATCAAGCAAAAGGATTAGTGTAACGAACAATTTAGCATCTGATCAAGAAAAAAG
>JAYQRG010000036.1:0-5232 GCA_038146245.1 Candidatus Pelagibacteraceae bacterium
TGTTTTTGCTGGAATGCAAAATCGAAATTTTCCTCAACTTTAAAATGTAATTTGATCAAATAACCAGATATCTGAAGAAGCGAAAAAAACATTGTGGCTTAATTTAGTTTTACAAAATAGCTAAATTTTACCTATTTTTTTATTTTAGCTGATTCTGAAAGGTATTGAAAAAGTTATTGAGTAATTTGCCATCTCATTTTCCATTTTATTTTATCTAAAATAGTATCAAAATATCGATTCTTTTCTGATTTTATAACTACAAAATTATCTAAAATAAATTTGTTCCAATCTTTTAAATCCTGATTAGTAATAGGTATTTTTTTACCCTGATCGTATAAAATATTCTCAATTGCAATTATCTTTAGATCTTTGTTGGTCTCTTTTTTTGCTTTTTCAATAATTTGATTCACTTCTACAACGTGATTGCAATCATAAGTATTTGTTCCGTAACAAGATACGATAGCAGATACATTTCCATCATCTGACAAAGCAAAAAACAATGGTGCCCACATCCCCCCTTGTACCTGAAGCGAGTAAGAGTAAAAGTTGCCCTTTAAATAGCTTTTAAAACGCTCAACCTGTCTTTCAGAAATTTTAATTTTTTCATTTGAGCGATTAATTAACTGTGTATAAGCATATCCATTACTAGTGAAAACAAATAAAAATAAAACAGTTAATGTTTTTTTAAATAAGTTCTTCATATAGTTTTATTTTTTTTATAATGTCATAATATTAATTACTATAATATGTTTTATGTGTGGCCGATACGTAATCACAAAAGTTAATACAAAAACTAAAGCGATCATTGCAAAAAATGAAGGAGTAGAAGATTCAGACCAATTTAATGCCCATCCTAGTGCATTATTACCGATTATAAAAAAAGATGAAGATGCTTTAACATTATCTAATTTTTATTGGGGCTTGTTTCCTAAGTGGGCAGAAAAAATAAAAGACTTTAGACCTTTAATTAATGCAAGAGTGGAAACGTTAGCGGAAAAAATAACTTTTAAATCGATTATTGCTAAACAAAGATTGGTCGTGCCAGCAGATGGTTATTATGAATGGAGAAAAGATGAAAATAACAAAAAGACTCCTTGTTATTTTTTAAAAGACGATCAGTCCATGATGTTTTTTGCAGGAGTGTATCAAAAAAATAGTAATACAGAATTTGCAATCATCACTACCAAAGCTGAAAAAAATATTGAAATGGTTCATGAAAGAATGCCTGTCATTTTAGAGGAAAATAAAATTATGGAATATTTAACTTCAAAAGACCCGCTAAAATTTTTAGAAAATCATAAAAGCCCCCATTTAAATTTTCATGAAGTCTCGAGAGAAGTTAATAAACCCTCGAATAACTATCCTGAATTAATAAATAAAGTATAAAATTATCTTAAATTTCTTCGGTAATCCCAAGGAAACTCAAAGCTCATTTGCCAAAGTCCAAGCTTGTTTTGTTTGGCATATTTTTCGTCTTCTACAAATTTTTTAGAATATCTTTTATAGGCAAAAGCATAACCATTTCTGACCATATATTGATTTAAATTTACATCTCCCACAAAACATTCGGCAACATTTCTATCGTATCGATCTTTGGTCATTTTTTTACATTTCACATCATTCTTTCCTACTTTTTCAATTAAAAAATTTCTAGATAAAACTCCACATAAAACTTTCTCATTTCCTTTTTTACAAGTTTGCTTCATCTCAGGTGCATCAATTCCAAATAGCCTATATCTTGTTTTGCCTATTCGAATGGTATCTCCATCTACTATTTTAACTTTATCGGCAAATGCAGAGTCATGAAAAAAAAGAATGAACAATAGAATGATGAAAAATCTCATTAAAACAGAATGTATTTATTTTTATTTAACTTAGAACTACATCTTTCAAGTTGGGATCTGTAGGTTCGTGCCATATCACTTACAGCTTTTGCGTAAGAAACTACATTTGGTTTTCTGTTATAGTTTGAATAACTGTTCCATCCCTCATGGTAAGCAATATATTGCCTAAAATAATCGTCCTTTGGTATTTTTAATTTTTTATAAGTTTGATCTATATACCAGCCAATAAAGTCGCTTGAATCTTTAAATAAGACTCTAACCGCTAAATCATTACCCGTTGAACTTTTATAAAGCTCCCAGGTACCATCCACCGCTTGAGAATAACCTAGAGAACTAGAAGGTCTTCTCCAAGGAATAATTTTAAATATTTTTAATCGCTCAGGTTGGGCTAACCAATCAAAGCCTGATTCTTGTTTAATGATTGCCATTTGTAATTCAATAGGCGCACCCCATTTTTGCTGGGTTGATTTTGCAGATTTATACCAAAAGTATTTTTCATCAAACAGTTCACAAATATTAGCAGTGTCTCTTGGAATAGAAGAACAGCTAACTACAAATAAAAAAGATAAATAAATAAAAAATTTCGAGATAAAAACTTTTTTTAAATGAATCATTACGTGTTATATTAAAAAAGATTTAAAGTGAGTAAAGACTTAGTTCCAGATATGATAGAGTTTAATTTTGACAACACCTACGCGAAATTGCCTGAAATTATGGCAACGAAGTTAGCTCCTATTCCAGTTAAAAATCCAAAACTAATCATCTTCAATGAATCTTTAGCAAAAGAATTAGGAATTCACTTTTCTAAAAATGAAAATGAACTTGCAAAATTATTCTCTGGCAATGAATTGCCATCGGGCTCAGAACCATTAGCTCAAGCTTACTGCGGCCATCAGTTTGGACACTTTGTCATGTTAGGAGATGGACGTGCCATTGTTCTGGGGGAACACATTACCCCTGGCAAAAAAAGATTTGATATTCAGTTTAAAGGTTCTGGAAAAACTCCTTATTCCAGAATGGGAGATGGAAGAGCAGCCTTAGGTCCCATGCTTAGAGAATATTTAATTAGTGAAGCCATGCATGCACTTCACATTCCAACGACTAGAAGTTTAGCGGTAGTTACTACAGGCGAGGAAATTTTAAGAGAGACTAAATTAAAAGGAGCAATTTTAACCAGAGTTGCGGCATCTCATATTCGTATTGGAACTTTTCAATATGTAGCAGCAAAAAAAGATGTAAAAATGTTATCTACTTTGGTCGACTATACGATCCAAAGACATTTTCCAGATCTTTTAAAAGTAACCAATAGATCTATTGCTCTATTGAAAAGAGTAACCGACTTACAAGTAAAATTAATTTGCGATTGGATGAGAGTATCTTTTATCCACGGTGTGATGAATACAGATAATGTTTCCATTGCAGGAGAGACCATCGACTTTGGCCCTTGCGCATTTATGGATCAATATGATCCTAAAACTGTGTTTAGTTCTATCGATCATTACGGTAGATATTCTTTTGGAAATCAACCCGTCATCATTCAGTGGAATCTTGCAAGATTTGCGGAAAGTCTAATTCCTTTATTAGATTCAGATGAAGAAAAAGCAATTCGTATCGGAGAAGAACATATCGATAGCTTTGATAATTTATTTGCTAATCATTTTCATGAAATGATGAAACAAAAACTTGGTCTCATCACTAATGAAACGGATGATAAAATTTTAATCGAGAAAATTTTAAGTCTCATGCTTAAAAATCAATCTGATTATACGAATACTTTTAGATATTTAATTAACGGTAAACTACCCCAAGAAAAACTACTAAATGATCCTGAATTTTTAGAATGGGAAAAGGTCTGGAAAAAAAGAATAGAAACTAATCAAAATAAAGAAAGTGCTATGGAGATGATGATGAAGACCAATCCTGCCTACATTCCTAGAAATCATAAAGTAGAAGAGGCCATTCAATATTATGAAAAAGGAGAAGATGCTTCCTTTAAAAAATTGCTACGTGTTTTACAACATCCTTATCAAGAAGATGTGGATCTTACCGATTATCAAAAACCATCTAGCCCATCAGAGAAAGTTTATAAAACTTTTTGTGGGACTTAAGAAAAAAGTCTCTTGTGCTCCACTAAAGAGCAATGGTCTTGAATAAAAACTTTATTATTTTTTTCTGCAAACTGTTTAGACTCTAAACAAACAATGCCTAACTGAAGCCAAATAAACTTAGCGTTAATCTCTACTGATTTTTTCGTAATCTCTAATGCTTCCTTAGAAGGTCTAAATACATCTACCATATCGATAGGTTTTTTTATTTCTGTCAAATCTCCATAAACTTTTTCTCCCAGTAAAGTTTCATTTTTATATTTTGGATTTACTGGAAAAACTTTATAGCCCTGCTCTTGTAAATATTTCATCACATAATGAGCGGCTAACTCTTCTCTATAACTTGCTCCAACAAGAGCAATGGTTTTGGTATGTTTTAAAATATGTTCTATTTTTTTTTCTGAGGTTTCTAATTCCGGCATGGAACAAGGGGATGAAAAAACTCCAGCCATTTAACTCAAATACTGATTAAAAAATGCAATGGTTCTTTTCCAAGCAAGCTCTGCTGCTGCTGCATCATATCTAGGAGTTGTATCATTATGAAAACCGTGATTAGTTTTTGGATAAATATAAGCTTTAAAATTCTTTTTATTTTTTTTCAGCGCTTGCTCATAAGCAGGCCAGCCTCCATTAATCATACTGTCGTTTTCTGCATAATGAAGAAGTAAAGGTGCTTTAATTTTTGGTACATCTTTATCACTTGCTTGTCTTCCATAAAAAGGAACTGCCGCAGATAATTCTGGATAAGCAACTGCTATGGCATTAGACACTCCTCCTCCGTAACAAAAACCAACTACACCTACTTTTTTAGATCCTACTTGTTTTTTATGAAGATGTTCAAAAGCTGCAAAAAAATCATTCATCAATTTTACTGGATCTAATTCGGCTTGAAGTTTTTTTCCTTGTTCGTCGTTTCCTGGGTAGCCTCCTTTAGGGGTCAATCCATCTGGTGCAAAGGCTAAAAAATTTTCTTTGGCAAAACGTCTTGCAACATCTTGAATATAAGGATTCAGTCCTCTGTTTTCATGAACCACAAGCACAGCCGCTTTAGGCTGTGATTTAGTTGGTTTTACTTCATAAGCTTTTATTTTTTGATGTCCGTTGGGAGAGGTGTATTCTACAAACTCTGCCTTGATACTAGGATCATTTGCTTTTACTTGTTCAGCATAAGCGTAATTAGGTTTTAAAATATCTAAGAGCATCATTGCTGTTATTCCTCCTACAGCAAACTTCTGTGCACGGTCTAAAAATTCACGTTTGGTTATTTTCCCATGAGCATAAAA
>JAYQRG010000037.1:0-4232 GCA_038146245.1 Candidatus Pelagibacteraceae bacterium
CGCATCATAGTGACCAGGAATATTGCAAGCTATTTCAATTTTGGCTTTACTTCCAAATTTCCAGATAACCTCTCCTTCTTTTCCAGGCTCTAACAATACTGTGTTAGGATCGTCATGTTTCATACTGTGTCCCATGCCATGGTCCATTTTCATTTTATCATGATTAATTCGATCAGGTTCTAAAGCGCCATGCTCAACCATCATTGCCATTTCTTTTTGATGTTTTTGATGATACGCAGCATCTCCGATATTAAATTCATGCACTAATGCCCCTTTATTTTTTACAACAAAACGAACAGTCTCGTTCGATTTTACCGAAATAGTTTCAGGTTTGTAATAATTGTCATCCATCGTAACTTGGATTGTTCTAGTTACTTCACTTACTTTGCCCGGGACGCCAATACTTTTATTTGGGGCAGCTGCATTAGCCTCTATAATCCAAAAATTTAAAATCAACGTAAGAGTTAATAATTTTTTTTTCATTTTATGATACCTAATTTTATTTAATATAAATTAGATTAAGCTTTATTTTAAGAAAGTGGCCAAATTGTTACACCTTCGGTCTTCACTAAAAACAATGCAAAATTAGGAGATTTTGGAGCGGGTGAAGGGAATTGAACCCACGACCTAAACGTTGGCAACGTTTCGCTCTACCACTGAGCTACACCCGCTTAATATTTTTTTAAGATAGTATTTATGATATATTTTTTCAATGAAAAAAAATTTAGATTTAAAAAATATTCCAACTAAAATTCCAGTTTTTCCTTTGGCAAATGCAATATTTTTTCCAAACACATTACTTCCATTAAATATTTTTGAACCAAGATACAAACAAATGACCGAACACGCTTTATCCAATCACAAAATGATAGGCATGGTCCAAACTAAAAGTGCCGTGACCGTTAATAAGAAGGTTGAAGTATTTAAAATTGGATGTTTGGGAGTAATTGAAAATCATGAAAAAACGCCGGATGGAAGATATCTTATCAATTTAATGGGTATAGTTCGTTTTAAAATTTTAAATGAGATCGAAACAGATAATTTGTATCGCTCCTTTGAAGTTGCTTATGATCAATTTAGCTCTGATTTAGACAAAACAAAAGAAATGGAAGAAATCAAAATTAATAAATTTGATCTACTGGATAAAACTAAAAAGTTTTTTAAAATGCATCAGTTATCTACCGATTGGAAGGTAGTTGAAAAAGTAAAATCTTCACAGCTTATTAACTCTCTTGCTATGATATGTCCCTTCACAGTTGGAGAAAAACAAAGATTACTAGAAACTTACAGTTTAGAAGAACGGAATGAAGTTCTTCAACAAATCATTAATTTTTATATCCTTGGCAATCATCAAAATAATAAAACTTTAAACTAATGACCTTTAATAAAGAAATTTTAAAAAATTTAGTGTGCCCTGTGTCTAAAGAACCATTGGAATGGGATGAGAAAAATAATGAATTGATTGCTAAAAAATCTAAGCTAGCTTATCCGATTAGAGAAGGTATTCCGATTATGCTTCCAGAAGAAGCTAGAAAACTTTAACCTTTATTCATCGAGTCAAAAAATTCTCCGTTATTTTTTGTCTCTCTTAATTTTCCAATTAAAAACTCGATAGCATCCATGGTACCCATAGGGCTAATAATTCTTCTGAGTACATTCATTTTAGATAATTCTTCTTTTTTAAATAATAGCTCTTCTTTTCTAGTGCCTGATTTCGTAATATCAATTGCTGGGAAAGTTCTTTTGTCTGCAACCTTTCTATCTAAAATCACTTCCGAGTTACCTGTTCCTTTGAATTCTTCGAATATCACCTCATCCATTCTTGATCCAGTTTCAATTAAAGCAGTTGAAATAATGGTTAAAGATCCTCCCTCTTCAATATTTCTTGCGGCTCCAAAAAATCTCTTTGGTCTTTGAAGTGCATTTGCATCTACACCCCCTGTTAATACTTTTCCAGAACTTGGAACAACTGCGTTATATGCCCTTCCTAATCTAGTGATTGAATCTAATAAAATAACTACATCTTTTTTATGTTCTGCTAATCTTTTTGCTTTTTCAATCACCATTTCAGCAACTTGAACGTGACGTGATGCAGGCTCGTCAAATGTAGAGCTTACCACTTCACCTTTTACCGTTCTTTGCATATCTGTCACTTCTTCTGGCCTTTCATCAATAAGAAGAACAATTAAATAAATTTCTGGGTGGTTGGTTGTAATAGAGTTTGCAATATTTTGTAAAATTACTGTTTTTCCTGATCTTGGTGGAGAAACGATTAATGATCTTTGCCCTTTTCCGATCGGCGCTACAAGGTCAATTACTCTTGCAGTGACATCTTGATTTTTTTCAGGTTTTTTAGATTCTATTTCAAGCTTAATTTTTTGATTTGGATATAACGGCGTTAAGTTATCAAAGTTGATTTTATTTCTAGTTTTTTCAGGATCTTCAAAATTAATTTTGTTTACTTTAACTAATGCAAAATAACGCTCTTGGTCTTTAGGAGCTCTAATTTCTCCTTCTACCGTATCTCCTTTTCTTAGACCAAATCTTCTAATTTGACTTGGGCTAACATAAATATCATCTGGTCCAGGTAAATAGTTAGACTCCATGGCTCTTAGGAAACCAAAGCCATCCTGTAGAGTTTCTAAAACACCTATAGCAGTAATTTGTTCTCCCTTTTCCGCTTTGCTTTTAAGAATTGCAAAAAGCAACTCTTGTTTCCGCATCGTGCTTGGGTTTTCAACTGCTAACTTTTCAGCTTCTATAATAAGATCCGCAGGTGTTTTGTTTTTTAATTCTTGTAGATTCATTTGGGAATTTTTTTAAGATTTTTTTGTTATATTAATTTTTATTTATTTTGCAATCTTATTGAGGCTTAAAAATAGCTAAAAATACTATAATTATGATCAATACAGTCGGTATTTCATTGATAATACGATAAAATTTGGCTGATTTAACATTACTACCATCTAAAAATTTTTTTCTACAAGATGCTAGATATCCATGGAAACCAGACATTAAGATTACTAGAACAAACTTTATTTTAAACCAAAATTGTTGAGCAATTTCATGTCCTCCACTTACAATGATTAAAATTCCAAATATCCATGTAGCGATCATCGCTGGATTCATAATAATTCTAAGTAAACGTAATTCCATCAAAGAGAAGCGCTCGTACGCTTCAGTTTTAAAATTTACTTCACAATGATAGACAAATAATCTGGGTAAATAAAATAAACCTGCGCTCCAGGCAAGAAACGAAATCACGTGAAGGGCTTTAAAAGTTAAATATAAATTCATTAATCTATTAAATATTTTTTAATTAATTTTGTCATAAAATCAATATGTTCGTTGCTATCATTTAAACATGGTACCATATCAAAATTTTCTCCTCCATTTTCTATAAACGTTTCTTTTCCTTGCATTGCTATTTCTTCTAAAGTTTCTATACAATCTGAAGAAAATCCAGGGCAAATAACTAAAATGTTTTTTTTATTATCTTTTGGAAGTTTGGCTAATGTTTCGTCAGTATAGGGCTGTAGCCATTCCTCTGTTCCAAATCTAGATTGGAAGGTCGTTATTATTTTTATATCATTAAATTTTTCTTGAATAAGTCTAGAGGTTTTTTGACAATAGCAATGGTACGGATCACCTTTCATAAAATATTTTTTTGGTATTCCGTGATAAGAAGCAAGAATAATATCGGGCTTCCAGTTAATAAAATCTAATTTCTTTTTAATACTTGATACAAGAGCATTAATATAATCTTCATTAGACTCATAGTGTGGTATAATTTGCAAACTTGGCTGCCATCTTAATTTCATTAAGGTTCTAAATACTTCATCGCAAACGGTTGCTGTGGTTGCGGCTGCATATTGTGGGTATAGAGGAAGTATAATTAATTTCTCACAGCCTTGTTTTTGGAGATCTGAAATCTTTGAATAAATACTTGGGTTTCCATATCTCATTGCATAATCAATAATTAAGTTCGGTTTATTAAGTTGTTTTGCCACCTTTTTACTTTGCTGTTCTGTGTAAAATCTAAGTGGGGATTGATTAATATCATTCATCCAGATTTTTTTATAAGCGTGAGCTGTTTTAGATGGACGGAAAGTTAGTATGATACAATGTAATATCACCTTCCAAAGAATAGGGTTCACCTCAATTACTCTCGGGTCGGATAAAAATTCTTTTAAGTACTTTCTTATGTCAAACCAAGATGTTGAATCTGGTGT
>JAYQRG010000038.1:0-3595 GCA_038146245.1 Candidatus Pelagibacteraceae bacterium
AAAGTGATTTTAATCAATCACGGAAAAAAAGACTTTATTATCAAAAGTGGTGACCGAATAGCTCAAATGGTTTTCTGCCCAATTTTAAAACCAAAGATGCAGGAAACAGAGGAGCTTCCGGACACTATAAGAAAAACTGGCGGTTTTGGGTCTACGGGTAAAAATTAATGCGATTATCTAATGATGATATAGAAAGATATATCGGTCAAATAAATCTAAAAAAAATAAATATTGAAGGTCAAAAAAAAATTATTCAAAGCAAAGTATTAGTAATTGGAGTTGGTGGAATTGGCACGCCAATTCTCACTTTTTTAGCTAGGAGTGGAGTAAAACACATTGGTTTAGTTGATTATGATATTATTTCTAAATCTAATCTGCATAGGCAAGTTTTGTTTGATCGTAAGGATATTGGAAAGAAAAAAACATTAATTGCTGCAAAAAAGATAAAAAATATAGATCCCAAAATTAATGTTAAAGCATTCAATACAAAAATAACTATTAAAAATATTAAAAAAATTATTGAAAAATATGAATATATTGTTGATGGAACGGACTCATTTAATACTAAACTTTTAATTAACGACGAGTGTATAAAACAGAAAAAAAAACTTTTTATTGGTGCGGTAGGCCAGTTTCAGGGTCATATATTTTTTTTCGATTTTAAAAGAAATTCAGTGTGTTTAAGATGCTTTATGCCAGAAGCTCCACAAAACAATATAAAATGCCAAGAGGAAGGTATTTTGGGAAGTGTAACCGGCACTGTTGGATTGATTCTTTTTAATGAACTTATAAAAGAAATTGTAGAAATAGGATCTAATTTATTAAATCAAATTTTAATTATCGATTTTGAAAAACTAAGCTTCAAACAAATAAAAATTAACAAATCTAAAAAATGTAAAAACTATGCTTAGAATTTTGTATTTTTTTTTTATTTTGTTATTTTTTTGCGAAACCAGTTTTTCTGAAATAAGGAGTCTAAAAAATAATAAAGTAAATGTTAGGTTAGGTCCTTCAAAAACTTATCCGGTTAAGTGGATTTATACAAATAAATATCTACCAGTTGAAATTATTGATGAACAAGATAATTGGAAAAAAATTAAAGATTTTGAAAACGATATAGGCTGGGTACACATATCACAACTTTCAAGAAAAAAATCTACCTTAACCCTAAAAGATAATTTAATTATTTTTTCTAACCCAACGATTTATTCAAAACCTAAAGCAAAGGTAGAAATCCATCAAGTTTTTTTAGTTGATAAATGCATCAAAAGCTGGTGTCTAGTAAAAAATGATCAAATCCATGGGTGGGTTACAAAAGAATTTTTATGGGGGATGAAAGAATAAAAAACTATTCTATTTTAATAATTAAAGTATAAAATTTTTAAATGCTTAAAAAAGATTTATATAACTATCAAGATCTGATTAGCTGCGCAGACGGTAAAATGTTTGGGGAAGGAAATGCAAAATTACCTTCGCCACCGATGCTTATGTTTGACCGAATTACTAAAATTAATTCCAATGAGGGTGAGTATAAAAAGGGATATATCGAAGCAGAACTTGATATAAAAAAAGATTTATGGTTCTTCCAATGTCATTTTAAAAGCGACCCAGTGATGCCAGGTTGTTTAGGTCTAGATGCGATGTGGCAACTAGTAGGATTTTTTTTAGGATGGTTAGGCAATCCTGGTAAAGGAAGAGCGCTTGGGGTTGGGGAAGTTAAGTTTACTGGGGAAGTTTTACCTAATACTAAAATAGCTAAATATGTTATAAATATTAAAAGAATTTTAAAAAAAGGGGAAACTACTTTGGGTATGGCCGATGGAGAGTTATTTAGTGATGGAAAGCTTATTTATACTGCTGAAAATCTTAAGGTAGGATTATTTAAATCATGAGAAGAGTTGTTATAACAGGATTTGGGATCGTATCCTCGATTGGGAATAATAACGAAGAAGTTCTAGATTCTTTACTTCATACAAAATCAGGAATTGTTTTTTCAGAAGAACAAAAAAAGTATAATTTTAGAAGCCAGGTTTGTGGATCTATTAAACTTGATTTAGATAAAATTTTAGACCGAAAAGAAAAAAGATTTATGGGAGATGGTTCAGCTTATGCTTATCTTGCCATGAAAGAAGCAGTTAAAAACTCTGGTTTAGAGGAAAAAGATGTAAGTAATATTAAAACAGGAATTATTATAGGATCAGGTGGTCCATCCATTAAAAATGTCATTTATGCGGTGGATATGACGAGACAAGCATCTCCTAAAAAAATGGGACCTTTAATTGTGCCAAGAACTATGTCTAGCACTTGTTCTGCTACACTAGCGGTTCCTTTCAAAATCAAAGGTATCAACTACTCTATTAGCTCAGCTTGCGCAACTAGCGCTCATTGTATTGGAAATGGAATGGAATTAATTCAATATGGAAAACAAGACGTTGTATTTGCTGGAGGTGGAGAAGAACTTGAATGGGGAATGTCTGCAATGTTTGATGCGATGACTGCTTTATCCTCAAAAAGAAATGAAACGCCCCAAAAAGCTTCTAGAGCATATGATGCCGACCGTGATGGATTTGTAATTGCGGGAGGGGCTGCGGTTTTAGTTCTTGAAGAATATGAACACGCAAAAGCAAGAGGGGCAAAAATTTACGCTGAAATTACTGGTTATGGAGCTACCTCCGATGGATTTGATATGGTTCAGCCATCAGGGGAAGGTGCAACTCGTTGTATGAACATGGCTCTTTCTACAAAGAGAAACAAGGTAGATTATATAAACACACACGGCACATCTACTCCTATTGGAGATGTGAAAGAACTATCTGCAATTAAAGAAGTATTTAAAGATAACATTCCACCACTAAGTTCTACGAAATCAATTACAGGACATTCTTTAGGAGCTGTTTCTGCTCAAGAAGCAATATTCTGTTTACTGATGATGGAACATAATTTTATGGCAGAATCTGCTAATATCGAAAATTTAGATGAAGAAGCTAAACCATTTCCAATTGTAAGAAAAGTAGAAAAAAATAAAAAATTAAACTGTGTGATGTCTAATAGTTTTGGTTTTGGTGGAACGAACGCAACTTTAGTATTCGAGAAAGTTTAAAATGCTTTTAAAAAATAAAAAAGGTTTAATCATGGGAGTTGCTAATGATCGCTCTATTGCTTGGGGAATCGCAACAAAACTGAAAGAACATGGTGCCGAGCTAGCCTTTACTTATGTGGGAGATGCTTTAAAAAAAAGAGTAATACCTCTTGCTGAATCTTTGGGATCTAAATTCACTTTAGATTGTAATGTTGAAAACAAAGATCAAATTGTAAATACTTTTAAAGAAATTAAACAAAAATGGGGTAATCTTGATTTTGTAGTTCATGCGGTTGCTTTTTCTGACAAATCAGAACTATCAGGTGAATATTTAAATACTACGAGAGATAACTTTTTAAGAAGTATGCTTATTTCATGTTTTTCATTTACAGAGGTTGCTAAAGAAGCGGCACCTTTAATGGGTAAAGGTGGAAGTATGTTAACATTAACTTACGAATCTACAAAAGTAATTCCAAATTATAATGTCATGGGTGTTTGTAAATCTGCATTAGAAAC
>JAYQRG010000039.1:0-3064 GCA_038146245.1 Candidatus Pelagibacteraceae bacterium
GATCTAGATTGAATTCCTTTTTCAATTAAAGCTCCAGCTAATAATGCTGAAGTCACTATTTCACCAGAAGAGACTAGAACATCATATTCTTGATCTGAAAAGTTAGATGAAATTTCTTTTGATTTTTTAACCAAATCATTAGTAACTCCTGCCATAGCAGATACAACAACAACTATCCTTGATTGATCTTTTTTAATTCTTTTTTCAACCAAATTAGCTACGTTTTTTATTCTTTCGATATTACCAACGGAGGTTCCTCCGAATTTCATTACAATTGTTTTCATAAATTTTAAAATTTTTACTTAAATACTCTGATGATTTGAATTATCAATAGGTAGAAATCATAAATATGAATAATAATACTGCAAATCAAAAAGAAATAGAAAAGTTTTCAAAATTATCTTCTGAATGGTGGAATCCCAAAGGTAAATTTAAACCTTTACATAAATTTAATCCAATCAGGCAAGAGTATTTAGTGGATCAAATCTCAAGAAATTACAAAATCGATTTAACAAAAAAACTACCTTTTCAAAATTTAAAAATTTTAGATGTTGGTTGCGGTGGAGGATTATTGTCTGAACCTTTTGCTAGACTAGGAGCAAAAACTACTGGGATCGATGCTTCCTCTACAAATATTGAAGTTGCAAAGTATCATGCAAGTGAAATGGGTTTAAATATTGATTACCGATGTTGCAAACCAGAAGACATTCAAAACGAAACCTTTGATGTAATTTTGTGTATGGAGATTATTGAACATGTAGACAATGTAGATTTTTTTATTGAAAGCTGTGTTAAAATTTTAAAAAAAAATGGTCTAATTTTTTTTGCAACACTTAATAAAACTATTAAATCTTATTTTTTAGCTATTGTTGGCGCAGAATATATTTTGAGATGGTTGCCTATTGGGACTCATGATTGGCATAAATTTTTAAAACCTCAAACTATCATTAATAAAATTTCAAAGCATTACCTAAACCATGAAAATACAACTGGGGTCGTATTTAATCCTTTTTTAAATCAATGGAAATTAAGTGATGATACGGATGTTAACTATATAGTTTTTTTTAAAAAAAATTAGCTATTCGTTTTATTTATCCAAGGTATAGTTGCAACATTTATACCTTCATCTTGCAACTCTTCGGTTTCCTCAGGAGTTGCGTGACCGTAAACATTTCTAACATTTTTTTGATCGTAATGAATCGATCTTACTTCCGATACAAATTTATCACCAACAAATTCTGCATTTTTTTCAACATAATCTCTTATCTCGGATAATTTCTTTTGAAGATTTAAATGAAAGTTTTTCTTTTCTATGTTTTTACTTTCGCTTTCCTTAGAAGAAATCACTTGAGGAGACATAAGTTGTTTAGTGACCTTTTTGGAGTTTCCACAAATACAACTTAACATATTTTTTTTTTCTAATTTTTCATATTCTTTTGAATCAGAAAACCAACTCTCAAATTCTTTTCCGCAATCACATATTAAATTGTACTTAATCATTTAGAATAATTTAATGACTGAATTCAAAAATACAATAGGTCAGTTTTGTGAAAAAATAGTAAAAAAGTAATTTTTTATTATAAATTATAATAATTTGACTTTATTCTATTTAAAAATAATTTGCTTCCTTCTAGAAAATTCATTTTATGAATAGAGTTTTTAGAGACCCATTTAATTTTTTGTTTTTCCAAAGATTTTAAAAAACCTTTCCATTTTGTAACTAAGAAAAGTTGCATAATAATAAATTCATTTTTTTTATAGGAATGCACCATAAAATCTATTTGATGAAGATAGTTTTGATCAATAGTGATATTAAGTTCTTCCTTTAACTCTCGAACAGCTGCGCTTTCAAAGGATTCGTTGGTCTTACATTTTCCTCCAGGAAACTCCCAAAAAAAAGGATAGGGTTTATTTTTTGGTCTTTGAGATACTAAAAATTTTTTATTTTTTTGAAGAAGACATACAGAGACGAACGTTATGTTCATAATTAATTTCTATAGTCTGCATTAATAGAAATATATTCGTGGGTTAAGTCGCATGTATAGGAAGTAAATTTTTGTTTCCCCTGATTTAAATCAACAAAAATTTTAATATTACTTTTTTTCATATATTTTTTAGCTTTATTTTCATTGTAATTTTTTTGTATGGAACCATTTTTAAAAATTATTTGATCTCCAAGTTTTAAGATTACTTTATTTACATCAAAATCTAAACCGGTCTTGCCAATAGCCATTAAAATTCTTCCCCAGTTGGGATCTTCTCCGGCTATTGCAGTTTTTACTAATTGCGAATTCGATATAGAAAAAGCAATAGTTTTTGCATTTTCATAACTTTTTGCTTTTGAAACTTCTACCTCTACAAATTTTGAAGCCCCTTCTCCATCAAAAGTAATTTGTTGAGCTAAAGAAAGCATTACTTTAAATAAATTTTGATCGAATACTTTAAAGTCTTTAGAATTTTTATCTTTTATTATTTTGTTATTAGCTTTTTTGGTTGAAAAAACTAATATCATATCATTAGTCGAGGTATCGCCATCTACTGTAATACAATTAAAAGTTTTTTTTAGATTAGCTTGAAGAGAGTAGTTTAAAAGGTTTTGAGATATATTTGTATCACAAAAAACAAAGGACAACATAGTTGCCATGTTTGGAAAAATCATTCCGGAACCCTTAGCAATTCCAACCATATAGTTATTCTTGTTTTGTATTTTATAAGTAGATTGGCTTAATTTTCCAATCGTATCAGTTGTCATGATTGCTTTAGCTGACTTAATCCAGTTTGTAGGATTAGAAGGTTTTAAATTATTAATTAAATTTGGTAAATGATGTTTAATTTTATCAATAGGGAACTTCTCTCCAATGACACCCGTCGATGAAAAAAGAATTTCTTTTTTTTTAATTTTTTTTGTTAGTTCTAAAAATTTTGAAATTTTTTTTAAAGAATCAAAACCCTGTATACCTGTTAAAGCATTTGCATTTTTAGTATTCACAAACAAAGCTTTTATCTTTTGCTCTTTACTAATTTTTTTATTCCAATGAATACATTCGGCACAAACTTTAGAAGT